>DATKZW010000309.1:0-7317 GCA_035527775.1 Sumerlaeia bacterium
TACATCACCAGCATCCCCTACGACTACTTCAACATGCGGGCGGGCGTCAACGGCGGGTTGTTCGACTACGGGGCCGATCCCGGATTCGGCCAGTGGGACCTGCACTACAAAGCCCAGGGCGTGGGATACTTCCTCGTCTCCGTCGGTCCGAACCTGCTCTACGACGTCAGCCTGGCCGGGTGGCCCCACGCCGACATCGCGGCGGGCAAGGAGAAGGCTTTCTATCTGCTCTATGACGCGACGAACGGCACGAAGTCGGCCGGAGACATCATTGCCACCACCGAGGGCATCTTCAACATTCAGTGACGCGCTCCGCGAAAAACGGGGGCGCGCAAAGAAGGGAGGCTTACAATGTCTTCAAGAATCCAGCGTTGCCTTGGTTTCCGAAGCTTTACCCTGATCGAGCTTCTCATCGTCGTCGCCATCATCGCGATCTTGGCGGCCATCGCCGTGCCGAACTTCCTCGAGGCGCAGACGCGCGCGAAGATCGCCACCGTGTACAGCGATTTCCGCACGCTGGAGCTCGGGATGGAGTCCTACCGCCTGGACAACAATTACTACGTGCCCGATTTCGACGTTCTGCCCGGCGGAAGCGCCGACGACTACCAGTCGTGGAAAGCGTTGACGACGCCCGTGGCTTACCTGACCACGGTCCTTTACTCGCCCTTCAAGGCGCTGAACAACCCGCACAATCCCCACTCGGACAGGGAAGTGTACCTGTACGGCGGGCCCCCTGCCCTCCTCATCGAACAGACAAAGGGATACGGGATTCTGTACATCGCTCTTTCCGGCGGACCGGACGATGACAACGATTATCGGTGGAACATGACCATCGTGGACATCGACCGCGGAACGGGATCTCTCGAGTGCGTCTACGACGCCACCAACGGCACGAAGTCCAGCGGCGACATCATTCTGACGAACAAGAGATTCTACAAGTGACGGCTGGTCGTCCCGGTTGGAAAAGCAGCAACGTCTCATCAACAGACCACAAAACGTCTGATCAACAGACCCCAAGACGAATCAACGGCGTCGGCGACGGCTCTTGCAGAGCGGCGAACGCATAGTGCGCGCACTTTCGGCCAACGCCTTACAAGGAGGATGAAACGGTGAGGACCAAAGCGCTGATCTGCGATGAACGGCAGGATTTCTCGATCGAGGACGTCGATCTGCCCGACCCCTCGCCCGAGCGAATGGTCGTGCGCACGCTCTATTCGGGCGTCAGCATCGGAACGGAGTTCGCCTTGATCCGCAATAAGCTCTCCTGGGGACCTTACCCGATCTGCACGGGCTATCAAGGCGTCGGGATCGTGGAGGAGGCGGGTGGGAAGGTCGACGGGTTCAAGGTGGGGGACAAGGTCTACTTCCGCGACAACTCGAGCATGCGGCTCCCGGATGGAAGCCCCGTATCGCCCGTGGCGGGCACGCACTGCGCTCACGCGGCGATCGATCCGAAGACCAGCGGCGGGGTCGCCTTGGTTCCCGAAGGGGTGCGGGAGGACGCCGCGAGCCTTTTCGTCATGCCGGCGGTGGGTCTCAACGGCGTCGACATGGCGAATCCCCGGATGGGGCAGACGGTGGTCGTCCACGGCGTCGGAGCGATCGGCATTGGCGTCGTCGCGGCCTGCGCGCACCGCGGCTGCGTCGTCATCGCGGTTGACCTGAACGAGAAGCGGCTGGCCTTGGCGCGCGAGTTCGGCGCCGACCACACCATCAACGGTTCGAGCCGGAACGTCGAGGAGGCGGTCCGCGGAATCGCGCCGGACCTGGCGGACGCGGTCTTTGAATCGACGGGCATTCCCGAGTGCATCGATCCCGCCATTGCCCTGTGCAAGTGGCGAGGGACGTTCGTGTGGATGGGCAACTACGGCGAGAAACCGATCTCGATGCGTTTCCTGCAACCCCACGGGAAGCAGGTCAGCATGTGCTTCCCGTGCAACGACGGTGTTGCGCCGTGCCGGCGCGCCGTGCTGAAGAACATGGCCATGGGGACGCTGCGATGGGAGCGAACGATCACGCACCGCGTGGAGCCGGACGAGGCGCCCGCCTTGTACGACCGCATCAACAAGAACCGAGCCGACGACGTCATCGGCGCCGTGATCCACTGGTCGGACTAGTCGGACTAGCAGGAGAGGCCTTGTCGCAGGAAAGGGAGTAGCCGTGAGCGCGATTCTTGTCACCGGCGCCAGCGGATTCATCGGCCGCGCTCTGTGTCGACATCTCTCGAAAGAGCATGACGTCGTTTGCATGAGCCGTCGCCACCCCGGCCTGGACCTGCCTTTCGTTCGGGGCGAGTTCCAATCTTTTGAAGACCTGCGGCGGCTGGATGGGCGCAACGTGGACGCGGTGGCGCACTTGGGGGCGGTGACCGGGGGGTGCAGCGAGCGCGACGGCGTTGTGGTGAACGTCGAGGGAACGCGTTGCCTGATGCGCTATCTCATCGACCGCGGGTGCCGGAAGTTCGTCATGGCGAGCTCGATCGCGGCCGTGGGGCTCCAGAGCGTCCGGTTCCGGCCCTCGCGGCTCCCTATCCCGGACGAGCATCCCTGCCTCGACCGCGACGGTTACGGCCTCGCGAAATATCTGATGGAGGAGATCACGCGCTACTATCAGCGCCAGAATGAGGCGATCGACGCGACTAACTTGCGACTCTCCTCAGTCTGTCCCGACGACGCTCCGGCGGCGCTGAGAGAGACCGGCCCCCTGCACGAATGGGCGATCGCGAGCGTGACGGTCATGTGTCTGGCGGACGCCGTGCGCGCCTTTGCCATGGCCCTCGAAGCCCCGTTGAAGCCCGGCGTGCGCGTGATGAACGCGACGGGGCCCAAGGCGTGGGTCAAGGACCCCGTCGCGAAGGTCCTTCGCGGTTGGTACGGGGAGGATTTCGACGCGTCCTACTTCGAGCAACCCGGCCGCGAGTGGGACTCTCTCTATGACGTTCGGCGGATCGAGAAGGAGATCGGTTTCGTCGCCGAGCGCACGCCCCGAGAAGTCTTTGGCGACCTGTACCCCGGGGACTGACATCTGGGCCGGCCACGGAAGACGTCCGTCAGGGCGGCGTCTGCTCCACGGTCACGGCCCTTGGCGAGTCCTGAGCTGTTCCTTCGCCTCGCGAATCCACACTCTCACTTGCGCCGTGCGGGGCCGCAGAGCGAGTTGGGAGAGGCGGCGCACCTGCATGGCGATGAGTTCCGGGTCGCCCCTGGCAAGCTCCTCCGGCGTCTCAATGCCGGCGGCAAGCAGGATCTCGGCGTGCGCGAGCCCCATGCCGGCCACCTCGGCCAGCGCGCACAGCGACCGCATCTTTTCGTAAAGGGCGGGATCGATCTCCTCGGGTCGCGTTTTGAGCCGCAGGAACTGGTGGCTGTAGATCGCCTTCTCGCGCCGGAGCGCCGCCGCGCCCTTCTCTCCGAGCGAACCCGCGAACCATGCATCCAAGGGGATCGAGTAGGAGGAGACGGTAACGCGAAAGATCCCGAGCGCGGTGAGGAGGGAGAATGAGACGACGGCGCACCACGCCCAGAGCGCGAGGCGCGGGGCCATCCCTTTTCTTTCCGCATTCTCGGCGGCGCCCAGTTCCCAGCTGCGCCCGCCGCGGAAAAGACCGATGAGATTCACGATGGCGTAGCACTCGAGGACGAAGGGCGGGAAGCCCAGAAACCCGAGCACCGGCATTTCGCCGATCTTCAGCTCGTCGAAAAACGGCACGGTATAGATCCACTTCGACCGCGCCGAAATGTTCCACGCCTCCCAGAGCCCCCCGCACACCGCCCCCGAGATCAAGAGGGCGACCAAGCGCGTGTTGTCGCCCGCCGCCAGCTGGCCGAGCAGCGAACGTCCCTTTCTGACGTAGCAAACCGGGTCGAGAATCAGAAAAGCGAATCCCCAGACGAGGCAGAAGAATCGCTCGGGCCAGGCGAGCGCCAGGATGAGCATGAGGGCGCCCAGAATCATCTGAATAGCAAGGTTCGCCTGCGTCACATGGAACGGTCTTCCGGCGATCCGTCCTGTTCTCGCCCCCTTCTCGATCAGCCCTATAACGAGTTCCGCGACCTCGAAGACGCCCGGCAGGACGGTGGCAAATGCGAAGATGAGAAAAACGTTGCCGGCGTCGGGGTGAAGGGGGACCTGGACGTAATGCCAGTTGTGAAGACGCAGATTCAGGGCTTCGAAGATCAGCCAGACGGGCGTGGACCACAGCGTTAGAAGAAGGAATTCCCACGGACGGTCATGGAGCAGGGAATTTCGTCTGAGAAGATAGACGAGCAGATCGACTGAGAAGATGAAGGGCCACCACAGGAAAGGATAGATGACGGAGTAAAAGGGATCGATCCGCGCGAAGAGGAGCCAGTGAGACAGGGGAAGGCCCGCCAAACCGGCCGCCCAGAACAGGCAACACGGGACGCGGCGCCTCTTCCTGTCAGTCGCGGCCACTGTGAATCACCCTCTTTCCCCGAGTCGGGCCTCGAGCCCAGACTATGAGAAGGGCGGTGCAGAGTCCTTCACCGGCGGTCTTTCGCCGACGGCCGGCGTCCGTTCCGGGGTTCAGAATCATTTACTCGGCGCCGCGTCCCATCGCCAGGTCCCGCAAGTCTTCGGAGCGGTCGGACGGGATTCGGTACCGCCTGAGGATGTCTTCCTTGCTGTTCTCGACGTCCTTGCGCGAAAGAACGATCTGGGCGGCGTCCTCATTGACGACCGTGTGATAGTCCCCCGTGTGGTTCTCGAAGGTTTGGACGAGGTCTCTCATGCCGCGGATCTTCTTGCCGTTCACCGACTCGATAACGGTGTAGTACAGGTAGTCGTACCCCACGTTCACCTCGTGGGAAAGGACCTGGATAAGGGTCACCACTTCATCCCTTTCCGGGTCCGGGTCCTCGTAGTAGTAGCGCGCCAGTTTCCGCGGCGCCTCCTCGATGTCGTGCCAGGCCAGGAGGAGGTTCGTGGTAATCGGCGAGAAAACCAGGCCGCCGATGATGTAGTAGGTGGGCATCTTTTCGTACTGTGGCCGCGGCGCCAAATGCGAATCCTCCCAACGCAGCGTCAGCGCCACGTCAACGGTTCGCCGGTCTTTTCCGCGCTGGACGTCCATGGAGATCGCATCGTTGAGGAAATGTCTCTGCAAGGCGTAGAAGAGAACCGTCCGCTCGCCTTTGCGAAACTCCACGGTTCCGTCGTTGGCGACGTCGAACCCGTCAACGGCAAGGATCACGTCTCCCGGCTCGAGGATCCCCTTTGCGGGGGACTTGGGGTCCACCTTGCAGACCAGGACCCCGCTGTCCTCTTCTCCCATATGGTATCGGCGCCGGAGGGCGGGATTCTCCATTTTCTGAAAGGCGATTCCCAACGTGGGGATGCCGCCGTACCCGCCCTTCTCGATCTCGGCGAGGAACCGGTCGATCAGGGGCGCGGGAACCATGTAGCCGATGTTCTGTCCCTCTTCGCTTCCCTGGAACGCGACACCCGCGATCTTGCCGTCCTTGACGACCGGTCCGCCGCTTGAGCCGGGATTGATGGGCGCGTCGATCTGGCAGCACAGCAGACTGGCGAAGGAATGGCTGTAAGTCAGGTTCTCCACCCGCGACACGACCCCTTCGGTAATGGCCAGTTTCGTGCCTCCCATGGGAAAACCGTAGACGGCGATCTTATCCTTGACGTCGGGAAGACCGCCCAACGCCACGGGCTCCGATCCGGCGAAGAAGGAGTCGTCGTCCACTTTCAGGATCGCCAGGTCGCATTCGTGGGCCACGTGTTCCACACGCGCGATGTGCTTGCCCGCTCGGCCCGCCCGCTCGGCCTGGATGAACGTGTGATCCGCGACGACGTGGGCGTTGGTCAGGATTCGCTTTCCTTCAATGATGCAACCCGACCCGCCGTTTGACGCCTGTCCCTGCATTTGCCACGGGCGGTAGTAGTCTGGTTTGTCGAACACCGTGTAAACCTTCACCACGGAGTTCTTCAGACTCTCTTCAATAAGGAGTGTCATATCGGAATTCATTGTCTCAATGCTTCTTTCCGACGGTCTCTCTCCGCCGCCTGACGAAGAGGGCGCCCGCACGAAGGAGAACGGACCCAGGCGCGCGACAGGGACGGCCGCCATCGCCCAACGCAGAGTCGGTCACGCGCTTCCCTCTTGCGCCCCGAGCGTCTTCTCTCCTTCCTGGTGATGCGCCCGCCGCTTCTCGCGTTCGATAAGCCAGATGTTGCGAAGGTAAACGATCCACCCCGTGAGCTGGCCGAGAAGAACGGCGAAACGCGCATAGTAGACGGCGTAGACCATCATCAACCCCGCTCCCACTAGACTGACCCACCAGAAGAGCTCGGGCACCACGCTTCTGCCCGCCCGCTCCGAGGCGATCCATTGCACGACAAACCGCGCCGCGAAGACAAGCGTCGCGAAGATCCCCAAACACTCCATCAACGTGATGTCGAAGAGCCCCAGGGTCACGCGGAAGCCGCCGCGGCGCAGGCGGGCCGTCATCCATACGGCATCCTTGCCCAGCCCGCCGGGCAGGGGAAGCAGACCGTCGATGGCCATGTTGATCGCCTCGTCGTCGAAACGCGTCAGAAAGGACGAGGCCGGACCGATCCACGCGAGCGCCCCTTTGTCTGGTCGACCGCCGGGTCCGACGGACACGCGAGCCGCAAATCCATCGGCCCCGCCAATGCGAGCCTTCCATGTTTCCGGTTCCTGCCGTTCGAAAACGACGTCCATGATGCGCGCCTGGGCGCCCCCCTCCGCGCGGGCGGTCTCGAGCGTCATTTTACCTTCGAAGCGCCCCTCGGTCTCGTTCAGTTCGTAGCGAAGGGGCAAAGTCTCCGAGACGTCGCCCGGCCTGTATATGACCAAGGCGCCATCCCACGTGCTGCATTGCTTGCGCAATGCTTTGAGCGCTGCTTTCTGCTCCCCGTCGTTTCCACAGCCCGCGAGGACCAGAATCGTGAGGAGCAGGATGAGCCCCGCCGTCATTCTTACGAAGTGGTTTCTATACATCGTCCCGCTCCACCTTGGATCGAATCATCCGCTGGCCGAGCCAGCGGACGCCAAACACGTCCTTGAGACCGCGCCATGCGCGGTTGCCCAGTCCGTACTTGGTCTTCCCCGCGCGCCGCCGTCGATGATGTGCGGCGATCTGGACCACGCGGCAGCCCCTCATGAGGAAGAGATTGCCCATGAACCGGTGCATGCCGTCGAAGTGCGGCAGGTCCTCGAGGCAGTGCGCTCGGAAGGCGCGCAGCTGCGAACCGGTATCGCGGATATCGCTCTTCAGCAGCCAGTTGCGCACGCCGTTGCCAATGCGAGACTGGATCTTCTTC
>DATKZW010000310.1:0-5260 GCA_035527775.1 Sumerlaeia bacterium
TCTGATCGCTCGGCGCCTTATGCTCGCGGCGCTGAGGCGCATCATCCGGCTCACGAAAACGACGCGGGACGACGTTTTTCTCGAGCGCAAGGTTTTCGATCGGCTGGCGTACTTGGCGCCGGCGATCGTCATCCACGCGGCCGCTCCGGTTATGTTCTTTGATTGGGGGAGGGCCGCGGAAGTCACGCAGGTCGCTTTGAAAATCTACATGATCGTCGTCGGTCTTTGGGTCGTCGACTCGTTCCTTAACGCCCTCGTCGACATCTACCGGACCTTCGACATTTCCCGCCGGCTGCCGATCAAAGTCTTCGTTCAGGTTGGCAAGATTGTCCTTTTCATCGCGGGCGCCGTCTCCATCTTGTCCCTCCTGGTGGGCAAGTCCCCAGTGGTCTTCCTGAGCGGCCTGGGCGCCTTGACGGCGGTCCTCATGCTGGTTTTCAAGGACCCGATTCTCGGGCTGGTGGCGGGCATTCAACTCATCGGCAACAACATGGTGCGTCGCGGCGACTGGATTGAGATGCCCAAGTACGGCGCCGACGGCGACGTCATCGACGTGACCCTGACGACGGTGAAAGTGCAGAACTGGGATAAAACGATCTCGACCATCCCCACTTACGCCTTGATCTCGGACTCCTTCAAGAACTGGCGCGGCATGTCCGAATCGGGCGGACGGCGCATCAAGCGGTCGGTTCACATTGACATGACGTCGATCAAGTTCTGCACCGAAGAGATGCTCGAGCGGTTCAAGCGGTTTCAGTTCATCACGGAATACATCGAGCGGAAAAAGGAGGAAGTTGCGCGCCACAACAAGGAGCGCTATGTGGACGAGTCGGAACTCGTAAACGGGCGGCGCCTCACGAACATCGGCACCTTCCGGGCCTACGTTGGGGCGTACTTGCGCAACCACCCGAAGATCCACCAAGACATGACATTTCTCGTGCGCCACTTGCAGCCCGCCGAGAACGGTCTGCCGATCGAGATCTACGTTTTCAGCAACGATCAAGTCTGGGCGAACTACGAAGCGATCCAAGCCGACATCTTCGACCATATCCTCGCTGTTGTGCCTCAGTTCGACCTACGGGTTTTCCAGAACCCATCGGGGGGGGATTTTCGGGCGTGGCGGGCGAGCGTGGCGGGCGAGCTGGCGCCGCCGCGTTGAGACAGACCTCGGCGCCGTCGCTGAGACGCTCGAAAAGGCGCAGCGCAGCTTCGCCCGAATCACGCTCACCCAGCGGGTGAGCGCCCGCTGGATGCGGGCCGACCCCTGACCGAAGAGAAAGCCTGAGATCCCCTCCCCCCCCTTCCCCCGAAAAGGTCCGGAAGATGGGGAAAGAAAGGACCAAGCCATGGGATCGACTGGGGACGGATCGGTCTCTGATCCCGGGCTCACGATCGACGCGTTTCACCCTGTGAGGGAGGACTTTTACTATCCCCCGGAAGAACCCGCTCAAAGGGCGGACCTCGAGATCCCCGGCGTCGGTTCGTTCGAGGGGGACGCCGTGTTGCTGCGGAATCAGGCCGGGAAGGCCGTCACGGTCCCCGTCGGCGACTCCGCCTGGGGATGGGACGTGGTCGCCGTGGCCGTCGCGGCGGGCGCCCCCGCGGCCGTTCTTGAGCGGCGCTTTGAGAACTGGGGGCTCATTGCCTACGTCAGCAAAGAGGGCGTCCTGGCGACGATTCGAACGGCCGTCGGCCGGATCGAAGGGATTGTGCGGGAGCCGGCGCCGCGTCCTCCGGACTTCGAGGATGCCCTTCTCCAGAGCCAGAGCGATTTGCTCGGCGAAAAAGTCCTCGCCCGGCGAGAAGACCCCTCCTTCGAAGCCTGCTCGGGGTTCCTGCCCGACCTTGCGTCTTACACGTTTCTCTCGACCGAGTTCTCCGACGATCCCATCGCGGTCGACCCGGACGGGACCTTGAGAGCGATGAAAACGGCTTCCGGCGCGCAAGAGCCGGAAGGGACCCTGTTCGAGCCCGCCCGATTCCTGCCGCCCTTCGTTCCCACCCATGCCAAGCGAGGACTTCTGGGAGGGAGTCTGCCCGCCATCGACTACGCTTTCTTCGATCGAGAACGCGGCGCGGGGTGGGAAGAGATTGCCTTTGCCGCGCCTCGGGTCGGCGGCCCCCTCGAGCACGCCCTCGAACCGAAGCGGGAAGTTCTGCCCGAAAAAGCCGACGTCCTCGTCTGCCTTCGCGAAGCAAAGCCTGAAGGATCGAAGGCAGGCGGATCGCGCCAGTTCTTCCGCGTTTCACGCGCCCCGCGCGCCTCCTCCGCTTCGACGCCCATCGCGGCGGGCGAGTTCTTCTCGGAGCTCTTCGAATTCAGGATGCGCTGGGACGCCAAGTTCTCCGAGGCCATGAGAATCGACGTGCCCGAGCGGCGTCTGGCCGACGCCGCCTACGCTTCCCTGGCGCGCTCCATCATCGCCTACTGCGGCGCGGCGCCCCGATACGGCGTCGGCGCTTACGCGCAGCCCTCTCACGGGACCTTCCCGCCGACCACAATCTCCATGGTGGGCGCCTGCATCGACTGGAACCTCCTCGACCGAGCGCGCCGCTGTCTCGACTACTACCTCGATTGCGTCGTCCTCCCGGACGGGACCTTCAACTATTACGGCCCGGCCGTTTCCGAGTACGGGCAATTCCTCGCCGTCATCGCGCGCTACGTTCGCTCGAGCGGCGAGACGAACTGGCTCGCGGCCCGGACGCCGAAGATCCAGGCCGTCGTGAACCACCTGCTCGCTTTGCGCCGGCAAAGCGTGGAGCGGTTCCCGGAAAGCGACGCCCGTCGCGGACTCATCGCGGGTTCGCCGGAGGCGGACACGCGCGAAGAGGTGGACCATTACTTCTCGGGGAACATGTGGACTTGGCGCGGCTGGCTGGAGATCGGCCGCCTGTATGGCGAGACGGGCGACGAGGCGATGGCCCAAGGTGGGCGCCAACTGCTCGAGGAGTGCGACGCCCTCCGGGCCGACATCCTGGCGAGCCTTGAGAAGTCGGTCATCCGTGCGAAGGAAGAGATCTTCGTGCCTCCCATTGCGGGGCGCCATCCCCCCTTCGATCGCATGACCGAGAGCCGCCTGGCGTCTTACACGAACTACCGTTACTGGATCGAGATGCTTTCGGCCGGCTTCTTGCCCGACCCGCAGCAAGACGCGATCGTTGCGTTCCGCCTCGCCCACGGCGGCGAGCTGCTCGGCGCCACGCGCTTCCAGGACCATCTCGACAACTGGCCCTTTGCCGGCTACGCCTACGGCTTGCTTCTGCGCGATCGCGTGCGGCGCTACCTTCTCGGGCTCTACGGCGATCTGGCCTTGCACCGCATGCACGGAACATTCAGCGGGTTCGAGCAGGTCTCGGTCCGCGGAAGTCCCACTCGCTCGCACGCGGCCGATTTCTGCGTCCCGGCGCAGCTCGTCGTCGCGCAGATGGTTCGCTGGATGCTGGTCTTCGAAGAGCCCGACAGCGACGTGCTTTGGCTCTGCCGGGCCGTCCCGCGCCGCTGGCTCCGACCCGGCAACACAATCGCCGTCCGGCGGGCCCCCACGCGCTGGGGTCTCGTGGACTTCACCGTAACGCCGGAGTCGGAGGACCGGATCGCCGTTGCCGTCCGTCTGCCGCGAGAAGACCTGCCCGTGGAGGTGCGCGTCCGTCTGCGGACGCCGGGGGCGCGCGGGGAGATAGGAATCCGGGGCGCGACGCTCAACGGCGCGACTCACGAGGATTTCGACGCCGAGGGGGAGTTCGTCCGAATCCGGAAGCCTTCGGCGCGAGCGCTCGAGATCGCGGTTCGCGTCGGTCGAGAAGACTGAGCGGCCCGCCGTCTCCGCGGGACGGAGAAGCGCCTGAGTGGGGGGCGGGGAAGGGTCCGGGGCCGGACGGCCGGTCAGCGTTTCTTCGGCACGGCCTTGCCCTTGAGCGCCGCGATCGGAGGCAGCTCGCCGACAAGGGGAAGCGCGTAGTTGACGAACGCCTTCGTGACGTTGTTGCCGTCTTTGCTGATGAAATGGTCCGGCATCTCGGTCGTTTCCTTCGCCACAGTGTTGAGGGACGTCAGGAAATACTCCACGGCGTAGGTCTTGCCCTTCTTGCGGCGAATGGCGACGCTGCCGTCGACGTTGCCGGACAACGCGAACTTGGCGGCGGCTTCGCCGACCTCGAAAGCTTCCTTCTGGTCCACCGGCGACACGACGCCTGGAAAGCAGCGCTGCAGGTAGCCGAAGGTGTCGGCCCGCACGCGGAGTTTGCCGAACTGCTCCCCAAGCCGCCTTTTCACTAGGTCGGCCAACAGATCGCCGAGGGCGCCCGTTCCACTCAGTTGCACGTTGCCGTGGGAGTCCACCTCGCTCGGGTTGGCGAACTTGTGGAGAATCAGTTCGCCGTTTGCGTCGGAGATTCCCTCGGAAGCGGCGATCACGCAACGACCCAGTTTCCGAAACACCCCCTCAACGTCGACGACGAATCGGTCCGTATCGAATGGGCGCTCGGGGACGTAGACCAAGTGCGGGCCGTCGTCCTTGCGCGTGCGCCCCAAGACTGAAGCCGCGGTTAGAAAGCCGGCGTGGCGGCCCATGACGATGTTGATTTTGATGCCGGGAATGGAGCGGTTGTCGAGATCGTCGCCCATGAAGGCCTGGGCGACGAACTTCGCCGCGCTGCCGTATCCGGGGCAGTGATCCGTGACGCGCAGATCGTTGTCAATCGTTTTGGGGATGTGGAAGGCGCGCAGCTCGTAGCCCTCTTCTCTGGCCATTTCGTTGACGATGTGGGCGGTGTCCGCGCTGTCGTTCCCGCCGATGTAGAAGAAGTAGCGGACATCGTGCTTCCGAAAAACCTCGAAGATGCGGCGGCACTCTTCGGGCGTGACCTTCTTGCGCACGGACCCGAGGCCGGCCGAAGGGGTGTTGGCGACCGCCCGCAGAAGCCGCGGGTCCTCCTTCTTCAGGTCGATGAAATCCTGGGCCAACATGCCGGCCACGCCGTGACGGGCGCCGTAGACGCCCGTAATGGTGCGGCTCTTGCGCAGCGCCAGGCAGGCGCCGACCAGACTCTGGTTGATGACGCACGTGGGTCCGCCCGATTGGCCGATTACGGCAACGCCTTGTATAGGTCTCGCTTCCGCCATCGTTTCGAAGTCCTTCCCCGCGTTCTTTTCCATCGGCGCCTTCCCGGCGTTCAGGCCGGCGGTCCCAGGTCATGGGAGGCAACACCCTAGAGGGGCTGCGGGGAAAAAGTCAAGGGCTTTCGGGGAATTTCGAGGGTT
>DATKZW010000311.1:0-2126 GCA_035527775.1 Sumerlaeia bacterium
GTGCGCCGACAAAACCACGGGAGGAGGGCAACAACCGAATGCAGGTAACTCTTACGCTCGAGTTGGAGCGCATCGTAAAGGAGCGCCTCGCCTCCGGGAGATACAGTTCGGCGACCGAAGTCGTGAAGGAAGCGCTTTGTCTCATCGCCGAACGCGATCATGGCCTGGAGATTCGCAAGGAGGCGTTGCGCAGGGACATTCAAGCCGGTGTAGATCAGCTGGACCGGGGGGAATTCGTGACGCCGACGAAGGACCAGATCATTGAGGGCATCGACCAGCGGTTGAGACGGGAACGGTAATGCCGCACTGCCGCCTCGCCCCACTCGCGCAGAACGATCTGGAGGAGATCGGGCTCTACGTCGCGATGGACGACTATGACGCCTCGTTGCGCCTCGTCGAGCGATTCTTCCGTGCCTTCGACTTGCTTGCGGATTCTCCGAAAATGGGACGGAACCGTCCCGAGCTTGGTGGCGTGCGGAGTTTCCCCTTCAGACCTTACGTCATCTTCTACCGCGAAGCCCACGAAGGCGTCGAGATCGCCCGAGTCCTTCATGGAGCTCGGGACATTCCCTCTCTCCTCGAGGACTCGTAAGGCCGGCGCACCGGCAGCCACGGGATCTGGTCCTCGGGCTGACGCTCCCATTCGTTTCTCCGCCGGCTCTCTCCCACTTTTCCGTTTTGTCTCGCCCAGGAAACGGGTAGTCTATCCCGAGCGCGTCGCTCAGCGCCGCCGTCGAAGACGACCGGCGGGCGCCGATGCGGTCACCCCTTCGGCGACTGTCTGAAGACCGGGGTTCCCACGAACGTCATGACGTGGGTTCTGGCCACTTCTCTGATTCCCCTCTTCCGGCCGTTCACCGGATGGTGAGCCCCGAGGCGCCCATGCCCTGAAAAGGAAGACGCGGATGGGTCGAGAGCGAAGATGGTTCTTTCTGGTCTTCCTCATCGCGCTCGTCGTGCGCGTCGCCGGCGTCGACCGCTTTCCCCCCGGCCTGTGGATGGACGAAGGACTCAACGGCGTGGACGCTTGGTGGAGTCTGCACGCGGGGAGCGAGCGCTACGAGTCGAGCTTGAAGATGATCTATCCCGATGTTTTCCCGCGCGAGCCGCTGCTGGTCTGGATCCTGAGCGTTGCGTTGTGGCTCGGGGGGCCCAGAGTCATTGTGATGCGTTTGGTCATGGTCCTCATTGGCAGTTTGACGTGCGTTCTCTTCTTCGGCGCCGTGCGCGCCGTCGAGCGCGAGCGGGGAGCCGTTTTCGCGCTGGCGGCGGCTTTCGTTTTGGCCACCTTGCATTGGCACGCCCATTTCAGTCGCCTCGTTTTCCGCACGAATCTCGTTCCCCTCGTGGCCGTCGGCCTCGTTTGGGCCATGGCCGCCGCGGCGCGGGCGAAGGGACCGTCGCGCCGTCGTCCCCTCGCCTGGGTGGGTGCGGGGATGATTGCCGGAGTGGGATTCTATATCTATCTGTCGTGGTACTTCTTCCTGCCCGTCATGGCGCTTTGGCTCTGGACTTTGAGAACGGAAGAAGAGACCGAACCGCCGTCGGACGGGTCCGGGGAGGGCCGGCGGGAGGAAGAGGCCTGGGAGCAAGAGGCTCGGAGGGCGCGGCAACGTCCTCCTTCGTTCAGACCAGCGGTCCTTTTTCTGAGCTTTCTGGCGGGGGCGTTTCTCGTTGCGCTGCACCTTGTTCTCCACTATGCGCGCGCGCCGTCCGACCTTGTGGGTCGGCCGTCGGCCGTTTCTCCTTTACGCGACGGGCTCCCCGCCGGCCTGCGGCTCATGGCGAGGAATGCGCGGGACGTTCTGCTTATGTTTTCCTTCCGGGGCGACCACGTTCCGCTCCACAACGTGGCCGTTCCGCTGCCGACCGGGCATCCGGAATACGGCAGAACGGGCACGCCCGTGCTCGATCCCATCTGGTCCGTTCTCTTCCTGGCCGGACTCGCCCACGCCCTTATCGAGGCGCGGCGCGGCGGCGCTGCACGGAGGCGGGCGCTGGCGTGGCTCGGCTGGCTCGCGTGTATGTCCTTGCCCTCGATCGTCACCCAGACCGACTCGGCCAACACGCTGCGCAATCTCGGCGCCACGCCCGCCGTCGCGTACTTCATCGCCTCGGGATGGTGG
>DATKZW010000312.1:0-12087 GCA_035527775.1 Sumerlaeia bacterium
CCAGGGGATGGACGTGATGTAGGCGACGGGGGTCGTCAAGTCGCGCAGACCGATGCTGAAATTGACATTGGCAAAAATCCACGCCATGTCGGGGTAAGTCTGCCTGTCGGTGAAATAGGCCTCGAGGGCGACGCCGACACTGCGGAAATCGCTCTTGACTCGTGAGATCTTCGATCGGGTTTGCGCCTCGAGGAAATTCGGCACCGCGATGGCGGCCAGGATGGCGATGATGGCCACGACGATCAGCAACTCGATTAGCGTGAATCCCGTTTCCCTTTCCGTTTCAGACCTTCTTCTCATGCCTTCGCACCTCCTTCGTTTCTCAGGCTCGGCGCCCTCAATCGGAGCGCGGCGCGGGATGCGCACCCTTAGCCTCTTCTCTCGTAGACGCCAGGGACCTCCCACACATCTTCATTCAGTATGAGCGGACCGACCTTTAGAGTCAATGGGCCATTCTTGACAAGAGTTGACAGAAAATGACATTGCGGCGACTCGCCGGGCGCCCCCAACGGGCGCGAAGCGCTCGCGCCATGGATCGAGTTCCGTTTCGTCGAGCAAATTTCGCGCGATTTCGCGCAGACTTGGGCTTGGCTCCCTTCGAGGCCCGGCGTAACGTCGCGGGCGATGGGCCATGTCGGCGGAACGCCGCGGTCGGGAAGGCCTCCCCAGAGGAGGGCGCTGAGGAATGAAGATTCCGACCGCGGCTGGAAGAGGGTGCAAGTCCCTCGCGGATGCGTCGCTGTGACCGGGAGCTCGCTCCCCAAAGTGGGGCCTTGGCCGCAAGAAGCTCTTGTGTAGGGCCGGGCGCTCCCCACGACGGTGAGAACGGGAAAGAGTTGTCCGTCCTGCCGGTCCGGAGGTGTCTTGCCGTCATGGTTGGGACATCTCTTGGTGGCGGGCGTGACGCTGTGCCAAGACTCGGACAATCCGTTGCGCCATCCGCCGCGGCGCGTTGCTCGGGGCCGAGAGGCCATCCGGGGTCTTACGCGGCGGCCCACACGTTCCCCATATGCACGGACGATTGCGGGCGCGAGGAAGGCTGGGAGACGGTCGCGGACCCCGTGGGAACGCGCGAGTCGGCGGAGACGCGTTTCTTGCGCTTGGGGGCGTGTTTTCTTTTGACATCCCGCGACAGATGTAGCAAAACCTGTTGCAGAATAGGCCGGAGAGGGGAAAAACTATGGCAGGCAAGAGCAAGCGCCCCGAGCTTTCGCAGGCCGAATGGACCGTGATGAAAAGGGTCTGGGAACTCGGGAAAACGAACGTCCGCGAAGTCTACGAGGATCTGAGGGACTCGCAAGGCTGGGCCTACAACACGGTGCGGACCATGATGGAGCGACTCCGCGACAAGGGATGCTTGACGGTCAAGAAGGTCGGCAACACGCATTTGCCCCGGATTTCCCACATGGGCTCTCTTGCTTGGCCCAGGAATTGCCATGGAGCGCCGATGAAATCGGCGTTCACCCTGATCGAGCTGCTGATCGTTGTGGCGATCATTGCCATTCTGGCGGCCATTGCGGTCCCGAACTTCCTGGAGGCGCAGATCCGGGCGCGGGTCTCGCGCGTCACGGCCGACATCCGCACCCTGGCGACGGCGCTCGAGGCCTACTGTGTGGATCACAACGACTACCCGCCCGTGCTCCCCGACGGCTACTACTCGCGGCTCTACATCGAATACAACTACCAGTTGACGACTCCCGTTTCCTACATCACGTCGGTCGCGCTGACCGACCCGTTCCAGCCCAAGAACGGCGCGCCCGTAGAATTCGCTCACGCCATCCCCGACACGGACTGGATTGGCTCCTACAACTACTTCCGCTACAACAACTTCTGGGCCATCGGGTGCTTCGAGCTCGTCTACCTGGAGAAGGGCTTCGCGCTCCTTTCCCATGGCCCCAGCCTCGAGTGGTCGGGCATCGAGATGTACCCCTACATCAAGACGACGGGCAATCCCTACCTCAAGAGCGGCCTGGGTCTGTATCACGAGGAGGACAGCGTCTACAACCCGACCAACGGCACGAAGAGCCACGGCGGCATCGCGCGCTTCGGCGGGCTCGGGGGCGTGGAGGTGCAGGTCGGGGCTTGAGTGCGGAGGAGGGCGGCTGCGCCGTGACTTCCGGGGGCGGCCGACAGCGATTAGGCCTCAAGAGGAAGACGATAGATTGGGCCGCCTTCGGCTCGTCGAGCAGTTTTCTCAGACCTGAGCACAGGGCGTCCACGACCTCGTCGAGAGAATTGGGATCGAGATCGCGTAGGTCCATACATAGGCATAACCCGCCGGGGATTGGCGGGCGGTAAAGCCGCACGGCAATGCCCGGTCGGTGTTGATGCCATTGTTAGGCCATTTTCTCCGAAGTGATTGTTTTCAAAAAGCCAAGCGCCGTTTTCCTTCATAACTTCTTTACACAGTCGCGCCTATCGCCCCGTTGACGCTTGAAGTCAGCGTACGCCTTGCGGTTCAGCCGGAGGTTGTTCCTGTATGAGAGATTTCCCACCAGACTGATCAGCGGCTGGCGGCGACCCCACAGGTTGCCCCAAACCCGGCGTAGAATGCGCGGCATGGAATAGAAAGCCCCGTCGCAGGAAAGCATCTCGTCACTGATACCATCCAGAGACAGATGCTTATACCGGGCTGCCGGGAAGGTCAGCGTGTAGTATTTCCAGTCTTCCGGGAATGTATCGAGAGCGATGCGGCCCTCCGCTTTCATCCGGTCCCACAGGCGCGTGCCGGGCAAGGGCGTCAGAAACAGCGCGTTGAGATTGTCCACGCCGTACTGGCTGGCTGCCTCGGCGGTGCGTTTTCCGATGCCCGGTTCGTCTATGTCCAAACCGATGATAAAGGAACCCACGACCAGGATGTTGTGCTGCTGGATGCGCCGCACGGAGGCGCGGAAGTCCCGGCCATTCAGAAGGTTGAACTTCTTGCCCAGTTCCCTAAGCCCTTCCGGCGTCGGCGACTCGAAGCCGATGAAGACGCCTTTGCATCCGGCCTTCGCGGCCAACGCCAGGAGCTCCTCGTCATCGGCGAAGTTAATGGTGGCCTGGGCAACCCATTCTTTTCGCAGGTTCGCCTGTGCCATGGCGCGAAACAGGTCCTTGGCGCGGTCGATGTGTTCAGGGCGCGTGCCGACAAGGTTGTCGTCCACCACCAGAACGCGTCTTTCACGGATCATCTGGAATTCCCGCACGACATCCGCAATGGGTCGCTGCCGGTAGCGTGCCCCGTTGAACGCCGTCACGCTGCAAAAGCTGCAGTTCAAGGGACAGCCGCGCGTGGTCTGAATGGCTCCGAAGGCATATCCGGTAGCCAACAAATCATGACGAGCGGCTGGGATGTCGCTTATCTCGGCGAGCCCTCCGTCATACCGGCGTTTCAGGCAGCCGTGCCGAGCGTCCTCCAGCACTTGAGGCCAGACGCCCTCGCCTTCCCCCGTGACAACCGAGTCCACACGCTCCATGACTTCGTCCATGCACATGGTTGCGTGAATGCCGCCCATGACGACGGGCACGCCCAGACGCCGGAAGCTGGCGGCCACTTCATAGGCGCGATTCGCCTGCGAGGTGAAAGCGGTGATGCCCACCAGGTCCGGCCGAGGCAGCGCCGCATAGTCTGGCGCGCCGAGGTTCTCGTCCAGGATCGAGATCTCCCACTCCGGCGGGGTCAGGCCCGCAAGGACCATGAGGCCAAGCGGCTTCCAGACGCGGTAACGGTTCCAGCGGCTCTCCTTAACCTTGACGATGCTGACAAGCGGGTTGGAAGGATTGATCAGATAGAGTCGCATCGTGTGCATTCTCGCATTGATGGAGGTCCGCTTTCTGCCCTTCTCGTCCTGGCCGCGGGTGCACTGGATGGCATGTCTCAATCACTACTTACTGGCCGAACGTCTTGCGCGTCAGCCGCGAAGACGGCTGGATGCGCTGGTTAGAGATCTCTAGTTCCATTCAGTCGGCAACTCAAGCTCAGGATACATCTTCAGCGAAAGACATACCAGCTCCGCGAAAAGAGACTTAATCTCTTCCAGGCCGTCGGCCAGTGAGGAGCATTTCCCGGAATGCCTGGTAATCTGAGTCAGCCGATCTTTCGCTCGACTTGGAGCGTAAGCAAACTTGTCTACGTCTTCGACCAGGCGCTTTTCGTCACAGAACCATTGTCGGTTCGCGGCGTACAGCGCCGTGAAGAACTTGTCCAGAAGCTCATATTGGAATCTCAGATAGGAGAAGTAGTCGTCGCGCGCGACCGCCTTATCGAGAAGGCGAAGAAAGCCATAGAGGAGCGAACGCGCCGAGGAAATGCTCTTCTCTATTCTGTGCATGGCTCTTTCGCGGGAATACTCCGGCACAGCCTCTTGCAGATGCTCTATGATTCCCTGCGGATCGTACACGCTCTGTGTCATGAGCAGGCCGCCGGGCACGAACTCGCCACAGTCAAAATCGACAGCCAGCGATTCCAGGAAACTCGCGACTCCCGGCACAGTCATCCAGTTGAAATCGCACGGCTTGCCGCGCAGTGACACCCCGTCGCCGCGCGATACCCCAAAGTCCACGTCGAAATGCGTTATCTCGCCCAGCGCGCTGGATTCGAGGCGTTCGCGCCTGAGCTTCGGCTCGGGAAGATTGGGGTCCGTGAAGACGCAGACATCGAGATCTGAAAGGTCATCTCTGGTTCCCGTCGCCGAAGAACCCGATACGCCGACGGCAATCACCTCCTCAAAGCCTGTCAGGAAATCCACGGCCCTGGAAAGCTGGTTGGTCCTCTCGTTATCAAGGTCGAACTTGGTCATATTGATTGCTCTAACATCAGATTCACAAGATTGTGTTAAGCCCCCCTCCGTGGGGGTCTCCGCTACAGTCGGTCTGCCGGGCTCTTGACGCCCTTGCCGCCGCGGTTGAGAACGTGGGGTGTAGATCATAGGGGTGTTCACGTCGCGGTGGCCAAGCAACTCCTGTATGGTGCGGATGTCGTGGCCGTCTTCCAGTAGATGGGTGGCAAAGGAGTGGCGCAAGGCGTGGCTCGTCGCGCGTTTCACGATTCCAGCCTTGCGGGCCGCTTCCTTCATCTCCGGTCAGAAGATGCCGTGACGCGTTTTCCCGGCATGGCCGTTACGTTTATCACAACCCGCAGCCGCAATTATTTGGCTTCCAACCCCGCGCTTCAGATGGCGGCGCGTAACGCCGTTCGCCTGGAAGCGCATGTTGGGACTTCTCTTTCTATGGTTCCGGGATTTCCAAGTCCCGGCAAATTCTCCTGGCCGTGAAATCGAGTATCTCCCCGTGCCGCGGGACTGTGGAACACTTCCGAGCGACCGGGTTGAAGTAGACAGTGTGATTGCCTCCTTCGCGCAGAAACCGGCAACCGTGGCTTTCCACGTGGCGTATCAGGTCGCGCCTTTTCATGACGCGGGGAACGCCAGCGGCTCGCGAATGACGTCTTCGCCGCAGAGCGTCTCCTCGGCAATTTGCCGGTTGGCTTCCAGGACAAGCTGCACGGCCTCCGCCAGGTTCCTGCGGGCCTCGTCGAGAGTCTCCCCCTGGGTGTTCGCCCCAGGAAGTTCCTCCACAAAAGCGGCGTAGCCCTGCGAAAACTTCTTGTAGACTGCTGTTAATTGCATGCCTTTTCCTCCGTTTCAACTATACTACGCCCCCCGCCGGATGGCAATAGGCGCTCTCCCGTTCTCTTGAGGCGCTCTCCCGTTCTCTTGCGTCCCAACAATGAATGGTTGGATCAATGCGACAGACGGAAACCTTGCACCGCCTGTCAATCTATCCCCTTTCCTCTCTCGCCTCAAAAGACGACCTAACTCTCCTGGCGACAACGCTACGCGAACGGACCGAGAATCTGGCGCCCGGGTATAGATTGACCCATCCATGCCCTACACCCGGGACGCCTTCGTGTCTACAGAGAATCGACAGGGCTTCGCACCCCCTTGCCTCCTCGGTTCAGGACGTGGGTGTAGATCATGGTCGTCTTTACGTCCTTGTGTCCCATCAGCTCCTGGACCGCGCGGATATCGTCGGATCTTCGGTCCGCGCCGTCCTCCAGGAAATGGGTGGCAAAAGAGTAGCGAAACGTGTGGCTCGTCGCTCGTTTCACGATCCCAGCCTTGCGGACCGCTTCCTTCATCTCCCGCTGGAAGATCGTTTCGTGGATGTGGCGCCGCCCCCTCACCCCGTCACCGGCGCAACCCACCTTCCTTGTTTGGCGCCTTCGTACATCGCTTCCATGACGGCGCTGCGCATGGCGGCTTCGCGGACGGTGACGAGGGGGAGGTTCTTCTTGCCTCCTACGGCGTCGAGGAACAGGTCGAAGGCGTGGGGCCAGGGCTCGGGGAGGTCCCGCCAAGGCTCCTTGCCGTCGGCGCCTTCGACCTTGGCGCTCTGGAAGTAGAGATGCCCGCTCACGACGTGGGCGTGGCCCTCGGTTCCGCTGATGAGGCAGCGAACGGGATTCGCGACGTCGACCCAACCCGAGGCCAAGGTCCCGACGGCGCCGTTGGCGAACTTGAGCAGGCCCTCGCCGAATTCGTCGCAGCCGTCGTAGTTGTCGACGGCGACGGCGACCGACGCGGTCGCCGAGACGACGTCGCCCATGAGCCACAGGAGAATGTCGAGCGAATGCGTGCCGAGGTCTCCAAAAGCGCCGCAGCCCGCGATCTTCGGGTCGGCCATCCAGCGGTAGTCGGTGTCGAACCATCTTCCGAGCGATCCGGAGTGACAGTTCGAGTGGCGGACGCGCGTGACGCGGCCGAAAGAACCTTTGGCGATCTGCGCGCGCAGGAACTGGTGGATCGGGTCGCCGCGTTGGGCGTAGCCGGTCTGGAAGAGGACGCCGGCCTCTTCGATGGCGCGGGCCATGGCCCAAGCGTCCTTGGCGCCCATCCCGAGCGGCTTCTCGACGAAGAGATGCTTCTTCGCCTTGGCGGCGGGGAGGACCAGCGACTCGTGGCGGTTGGTCTCGGAGCAGATCGCGACGGCGTCGATCTCGGGATCCGTCCAGACGGAGGAGAGGTTCTCGGTCTTCGGAGCGCCGAGGTCCGTCGCGTACTTCTCGGCGCGGGCAGCGTCGTGGTCCCAGACCCATTTGACGGCGACGTCGGGGCGTTCTTTCATCTTGTTGGCGAAACCAGGCGTGTGGATGTGGGCGCAACCCACGAGGGCGACTTGAATCATGTCTCGGGCCTCCTTGGCAAGGAGAAGGGATGTGCGATAGGAAAAGGCGGCCGTTTGATTCCTTTCGACCGCGATTCTCTCGTGGAAAGAAGCATCCGCGCCTTTGGGCGCGGCGTCAAGGCCTTCCGCCGCCCCTGCCATGGGGGAATAAGCGTCCATTAGCGCGCATAAGTGGTTCCACCGTCGCCGCCGCGCGTCCAGTTTACGAAAACGAGTTCGGGTCGATCGGATAGTTGCCCCACTCGTCGCGGCAGCGCTTCATTTCGAGGATGTTCTCTCTCTTCGCGCCGACCGCGAGCGAGTGCGACGAGCCCATGATGTAACCTCCGCCCGGCGCGGCGTGGGTAAAAGCGTATCGAGCGTCGCTGCGTATGTCTTCGACCGATCCGAGAATGATGTTCTCGTGCCAGATCCCCCCCCACAAACACAGGCGGTCGCCGACGCGCTCTTTGAGTTTCCTGATGTCCATGCTCGCGGAGCCTTGAATGGCTTCATAGGCGTCGTAGACCTTGGCCAATTCATCGATGATGGGCCACGTGTAACCGCAGCAGTGCTTGAGGACCTTCAGGCCGTGGCGGTGGGCTTCCTCGACGTGGGCCTTGTGCCAGGGATAGACCATGTCGCGATAGATTTCCGGGCTGGCCAGGAGCCCCGTGCTGCTGCCAAGATCGCCGCACGGCATGATGCCGTCGGCGCCGAGTTCGGCGAGGATCTTCACGCCTCGAACCAGCCGCTTGCCGCCCAGCTCGGCGATCTTGCGGCAGATTTCCGGCTCCGCGAGAAGACTCATCCAGTATTCTTCCTCGGTGGCGCCGAAGCCGGGAAAACCCAGGTCGCCGCTCATGACCATGATGAAGTGCGTGGCCTTCATCTCCTTGACGGCGTGACGCACCAGCTCCCAGCGCGAGTCGTTGACGTCGCCCGGCGGCTCGTCATCGAGTTTGTCGATCTGTTCTTGCAGACTCTCGAGCGTCGGCGGCGTGTAAGGGGCGTCGGGATTTCTCTTGTAGGGCATGAGGTCGTGGGTCGTGGGCGAGACCATATAGAGGTGGCCCGCGTCGTCGCGGTAGAGGTTGTCGCCGACCTTCTCCATCGGTTTGGGCCGATCTCCCTTGGGCGGGACCCCTCCCACGAAGACGATATCCATTTCGAGCGCGCGAATCAGGTCGAGGCGGTCGCGCTTGTAGCTCTCGACGACCTCGTCGCGCCGTCCGTCCCAATAGGCTTGCGTCTCTTTCATCTTGGCCTGAACGAAAGTCTCGCGGCCCAGGATGTCTTCGTAAACGTTATAGTCGATGGAATGTTCGCCCCAGGGGATCCGGTCCGGTTCCCTGTGTTCCAGGGCGGCAAACACGCGTTCTCTCGGCAGCATAGGCTTTCTCCTTTCTGGACGGGGATTCTCCCGCCTCTGGCGCCGGCGCGCAACCAGATTCCAACGCCAGAGAGACGTCCGAGGGGCTATGAGTTGAGGCTCTCGTCCGCTTTGTCGGACGGCTAGGTTGCGCGCCTCGCGACGGACCACGTTCGGTAGCCGCCGGAGAGATTGCGGACTTTGCCGTACCCGTTCTGTTTGAGTATGCGTTTTGACATGAGTGGAAACTCACCTCGCGACGGGAATATGCGACTGAAGTTTTCATGCGGGCGCGGGCAATGCGCGCTGCCGCGCTCAGCTCTCTTCTTCCTTCTCCTTGGCCGCCGCCTCGATGATTTTCTGCTGAATCTCGTGCGGCACGGGCTCGTGGTGGGAGAAGGATTTCTCGAAGACGCACCGACCGCCGGTCATGGATCGCAGGTTCGGGCCGTACGTCTGCAATTCCGCCTCGGGAACGAGCGCTTTGACGACCGCCTTGTTGCCCTTCGATTCCGTGCCCTGGATCCTCCCGCGCCGCTGGCTGACGTCGCCCATGACGTCGCCCATGTACTGCTCCGGCACGGTGGTGGTCAGCGTGCAGATCGGCTCGAGGAGGATGGGGCCCGCTTGCAGAGCGGTCTGTCTGAAGGCTATGGACGAGGCGATCTGGAAAGCCATGTCCGACGAGTCCACGGGGTGGTGCTTGCCGTCGTAGCAGTCGAAGCAGACGCCGACGGTGCGGTACCCGGCCAAGACGCCCCTCTCCATCGCCATGACGGCGCCCTTCTCGACGGCGCCGCGGAAGTTCGTCGGGATGGCGCCGCCGAATACGGACCACTTGAATTGGAAGTCAGAGCCGTCCTCCGTCGGCGAGAGTCTCACGAAGACCTCGGCGAACTGACCGCGCCCGCCGGTCTGCTTCTTGTGCCGGTACTGGCCTTCGGCCTTTCTCGTGATCGTTTCGCGGTAGCGGATTTTCGGCTCGCGCAAGTCCACCTCGACTCTCGATTTCGCCCGCAGGCGGCTCACCGAGACGTCCAGGTGCTGCTCGCCCATGCCGGAAAGGAGCGTTTGCCTGATTTCGCCGTCCCGCTCGAAGCGAAGCGTGGGGTCCTGCTCGATGAGTGCGTGCAGGCCCATGCCGACCTTGTCCTCATCCTGAGAGGACTTCGCCTGGATCGCGATTTTCGTGGTTTGCTGAGGATAGACGGTCGGGGCAAAACGGATCGGGCTTTTCGGGTCCGCCAGCGTGTCGTTCGTGGCGCTGACGGAGAGCTTGGCCACAACGCCGATATCGCCCGCGCACACGTGGGCGACCTCCTCCTGTTTTTTCCCCCGCGGGACGAGGACGTGCGCGACTTTCTCGGCTTTGCCCTGCGTGTGGTTGTAAATCGGCGTGGACGACGACATCGCGCCGGTCATCACCTTGAAAAAGGTCAGCCGCCCGGCGAAATCGTCCGAAACCGTCTTGAAAACAAACGCCGAGAACGGAAGCTCCGGCTTTGCCCCCTGGACCTTGTCCCCATCGCCCTCCAAGGCCAAACCGGGCATTTCAGAGGGATTGGGGAAAGAATGCTCCAGGAAATCGAGCGCCGTCGAGACGCCGATCCCGCTGATCGCCGCGCCACAGAGAACGGGTATGAAGTGCTTGTCGGTGAAAGCGGCTTTCAGCCCGCGCGCGACTTCCTCGTCGCTCAGTGTGCCCTCTTCGAAGAACTTCTCCATCAGGGCGTCATCGCCTTCGGCCGCCGCTTCGATGATCTGTTCGCGCGCCGATTCCGCTTGCGCCTGAAGATCGGCCGGAACGTTTGCGATCTGGGTCTTGCCGTCTTTTTCCTCGACGGCTCTCATCCGAACCACGTCCACGACGCCTCTGAGATTCGCCTGCGCGCCGATTGGCAGGGCAAGAGGGACCGCCTTCCGGTGCAGAGTCTTCGTGATCGAGTCGCACACCTTGGCGAAATCCGCGTTCTCCTTGTCCAGTTTGTTAACGAAAACGGCGACGGGCAGCCCGCACTCCTCGGCGCATTCCATCGCGTGCTCCGTGCCGACCTCGATGCCGGCCGTGGCATCGATGAGAACCAGCGCTCCTTCGGCGACGCGGACGGCGGACCGGATCTCGCCGATGAAATCGCGACTGCCGGGGCAGTCCAGGATGTTGACCTTCACCGTTTTCGTGTCGATCGGGAGGACGGAGGCGTTGATCGACATCCGACGTTTGGCTTCCTCGGGGTCGTAGTCCGATGTCAGATTGCCGTCCTCGGTGCGGCCCATCCGTTCGATCTTCTTCTGACTGAAGAGCATTGCCTCGACCAGCGTGGACTTGCCGGAACCGGAGTGGCCAAGAAGAACCACGTTCCTGACGTTCTCTGTGGCGTATTCCTTCACTTCCGTCATCCCCTTTCAGGTCCGTTCTGCCGTCGCGTCTCTTGCTCTGCAAGGGGCCGCGGGCCGCTTGCGCGGCGCCATGCCCTGTCATTCCGTTGCGTGTCGGATTTCCTGGTGCGGCGGCCGGGCGCCGCCCTCTCGCGCCCCGTCCGTCACCTTCTGCCTCTACGGCGCGGCGGCTGAGGCCCCGCCGGGCTCCCTGGCTCTTTTGCACCCCCCGCGAAAGACGCCGACGCGGGAGCCGCGGCGGCGGCCGCGGCCGGGACGGGACGGCGCCCCAGATGCTCCACCAGCCGCCCTTGCTGCCGCTGGTTCCACAGGTAGACGAAAGGCGTCGCCAGGAAGTCCGAGGAGTACGTGCCCACGATGCCGCCGACGATCATCGTGAGGGCAAAAGGTTGCAGGCTGTGGCCGCCAAAGAAATACATGATCGCCATGACACCGACGGTGGTCCCCGAAGTGATGAGCGTGCGACTCAGCGACCGATTCATGGCCGCGTTGCATATTTCCCCGAATGGCTTGCCGAGCATCAGATGGCTGTTCTCGCGCACCCGGTCGAAGATCACGATCGTGTCGTTCACGGAGAAACCCAGAAGGATCATGAGAGCCGAAACGATGTCCAGATTGACCTGAACGCCGAGCAAAGTGATAACGCCGAGGGTGATGGCGAGATCGTGAATCAGCGCGATGACGGCGGCGACCCCAAAAACCAATTCGAAGCGGAACCAGAGATAAGCAAGAATGCAGATGGAAGCGGCAACGACGACCAGCATGGCGATCTGTCGGAGACCTTGCCCCACCTCCTCGCCCACGGCCGTGGTTCCCAGGAAATCCGCCGTCTCCGGGAACCTTGCCTTCAGCGCTTCCTCGAGGCGCTTCTGGGTGTAGTCGACTTCACCCGACCGATTCTCCGGGCGCTCGGGATTGATCTGCAAGGCCAGACGCACGAGATAGTCATTGTGTTCCGTGCCTCTGATTTTTTGCACTCTCGCCTGCTCGCCCGGCAACCCCGCTCCCATCAGCGCCTCCCTCATGGGTTTAGTGAGATCCTCTTCCGCCGGCGCGCCCGTCAGGCGCACTTCGCTCAAGACGCCCCCGGTGAAATCCACCGCTTGCCGCGGCCCGCCGATCCAGATCAAATAGCCAGACAGACCGACCACCATAAGTCCCGACAGGGGGAA
>DATKZW010000313.1:0-6860 GCA_035527775.1 Sumerlaeia bacterium
CGCTCTTCCTCGCCAGAGAGAACGATCTCGAACGGGCTATTCCTGGGCATGGCAGCTCTCCTTTCGGGAGACACCCTGCCAAAAGACGAAGAGAAAGGCAATCAGAATACGTCATCGTATTTATGAATAAGTGTACTAAGGCCGGGCCGGGGGGGAAGTCAATCCCGTTCCACCGTTGCGCATTCCCAGAGGAAGGGGAGGATCTCGGGCGACTGGAGGCGCCTCCCTCTTCCTCGGAACGCTTCTCACGGTCCGGCGCGGTAGAGATCGCCAAGGCTCCTCGTGCCGTTGGTGGCGTCGTAGAGACCGACCGTGTGAATGTTGACCTGGAGGTCGGGGCCCATGCTCCAGAGGAGCCAGGATTTGCCCTGATCATAGAGGTTCTTGGCGAAAGTAAACCCCGGCTCGCCCCACCCCCAGAAGGTGTAGCGCGGAAGGTCCTCCATGTGATAGTTCCAGGCGTTCATACCGAGATCTTCTCTCTTGTTGAACACCTCGGCGAAGGGGCACTGCGGCACGGACGTGATGTACGCGATCGGGGATGTGAGGGGGTTGAATTCCCAATGGTCGTTCCTGTGCGGAATGTAATCGCTATGGTCGAGGCGGTACGCTTCGAGGGCGACGCCCAGGGAGCGCATGTCGTTCTCGGCGCGCGAGATTTTGGCGCGGACCTGGGCCTCAAGGAAATTCGGCACCGCAATGGCGGCGAGAATGGCGATGATGGCCACCACGATGAGGAGTTCGATCAGGGTGAATGCACGCGTGTTCCCGGTCATGACGGCCTCCTCCCGGTCGTTAGGTCCCTCGCCCCCCGCCGGCGAGACGGGTAGAAGTCAATCACCGCAGCAACAGGCTGCCGCGCAAGCCGTGGAGAGTCAATCTCGAATTCCAACTCCCACACTCTTCAATCGCCCTTCCACACCCCCCTAGGGGTTCCCACCGCCGGCGGGCGCGTTTTCCAGGATGGTCGAATCGCCGATCTGATGGTAGCGTTGCACCTTGATTTCAAGGATGCCCAGGTCCCAGTACCCTTCGCGAACCGCGACGATCCCGAATACCACTGCGTCGACGCGGGCCGTCCCAGGAGCGTAGCCGTGCGAGTCGAGCCAGGCTTGCTCGAGGGAGAACAGCTTAACGGTCGCCTCGGATGAGAGGGCGAAGATCTCGTAATAGCCCGGCTCGTCGGCGCCGTGGTACACCTTGTCTCCAACAGAGACGGTGCTCAGATAGGAATAAGCGTTCGGCTTTTGAACGTAGCCTCGCAGAATCCTGACGCCGTAGCGTCTCTTGATCTCTTCCTGGATTTCCGGACTGGCGGTGTTGAAGTTAAAAGTCCGGACGGGTCCGACTCGCGCTCCGTCGAAGTCGGGGAACTGGGCCAGGCCGGTCGCGGCCGTCTCCGCGCGCTCCAGCCGCCGATCGATGTCTTTGCGGGCGTCGAGGACTTGCTTGCGCAGGCGGGGAGCGTGTTCGGCGTATGTCTCAAGGACGGCGTTGATTTTCTCTTCCTCGCGCTTGTCGAGGGCTTTGCTGGGCGACTGTTCCTCGACGGGAGGAGAGGGCGGCGCCGAGGTCTGAGCGGCCGCCTGCGGCTCGGCCATGGCAATCTTCGTGGGCAAGGACGGCGACTCGGGAGGCTCTTTCGCCCCAGTGCCCGCCGGCGGCGGAACCAGAGGGGGCGGGGGGATCGGTTTGACTTCGGGAAGGGCGTTCTGGGGCGGCGGGGGGGGAGGCGGCGCCTCTTCGAACACCAGTTCGATCGGCTTGGGCGGAGGCGCCAATGCCACCCGAGGCGCCTCAGACCGGTTGATGAGCCAAGCGAAAACGAAGAGATGGAAGCAGATCGAAAGAATCCACCCCCCATGGCGATCCGCCCACCCCGCGGCGACGCCGGGCAAGGCTCTCGCGGAATCCCGTCCGAGCGTGGGTCCGTTTGCTGCGGGCTCCATCTTCGGAAAAATCCTGCGTCCTTCGTGGGCGAGTTGCTCGTCCTGGGGGCGCCCGCCTCTCAGTCAAGCGGGCGGCGCCCGGGCTTGGGACTTCGGAGCGAAGGAGACGGGATCCTACCCGGACTCCCTTTCCCCCTGTTCCTTGCTCCATTCGACCCCAACCCAGGCGGCTCCGTCAAGTTCTGAGAATCCAGGTGGCCACGCTGAAGTAGATCACCAGGCCGAGGACATCGGTCGTTGTCGTGAGGAAGGGGGAAGTCATGACGGCGGGGTCCAGTTTCAGCGCCTGGAACATCATGGGAAGCAGCACGCCCGCAACCACCCCGAGGAACATGACGAGGAGCATGGTGGCGGCCACAGTCAGCCCGATCTTGGGCAGCATTTCCCCCGAGATGGCGACCGAGCCGTGGGCGTTTTGGGATATGATATAGCACAGGCCGAAAGCCACGCCTCCCAGAAACAGACCCAGCAGCAAGCCGATGGCGATCTCGCGAAGGAGAACGCGGAGGAAGTCGCGCAATTGGATTTCGTGAGTCGAGAATCCGCGGACGATCAGCGTCGCCGTCTGAACGCCCGTGCCTCCCCCCGTGGCCATGACCATCGGGATGAAAAACGTGAGGGCCACAAGCGACTGGATCTGGACGCCGAAACCATGCAGGACGAAGGCGGACAGGCACTCGCCCAGAACCAGACCGAGGAGAGGGAGGCCGCGCCGCCAGCTGATGCCGAGGACTCTCTGGCTCAGGTAGCTGCGATCGGTTTCAGGCAGGACGCCCGCCATCACCTGCAAATCCTCGGTCGCCTCCTCCTCCAGGACGTCGATGGCGTCGTCGACGGTGACGATGCCCACCAGGCGCCGGTCGCTGTCGACCACGGGAACGGCAAGCAGGTCATAGTCGCTCATGGCGCGGGCGGCTTTTGCCTGGTCCTCATTGGTGTGGACGACGGCCGGCGGGTCGCGCATGAGGTCCTTCACCGGCGCGTTGGCGGGGGCAAGCACCAGGTTCTTCAGGCTCACGACGCCCTCGAGGATATGGCCGGGCCGGGTGACGTAGCAGGCGTAGACGGTTTCCTTGTCCATGCCGACCTGGCGGATGAATTCGAGAGCCTCGCCCGCCGTTGTGCCCGCGCGCAAGTCGATGTAATCCGGCGTCATCAGCCGGCCGATCGAGTTCTCCGGATAGGCCAGAAGCGTCTGGGCAACCTGTCGCTCTTCGGCCGACAGGAGTCGAAGGATCTTGCGCGTGACGCGCGCGGGGAGTTCTTCGAGGAGGGCCGTGCGGTCGTCGGGGTCCATCTCCCCGATGATCTGGCGGCATTGTTCCTGGCTGAGGCCGGCGAGGAGCGCCTCCTGGCCGTCGACCGACATCTGCTCGAAAACGTCGGAAGCCAGGGCGCGCGGCAGAATGCGAAAGACGATGGCGCGTTGGTCGTCGGAAAGATCGCCGATCAGGTCGGCGATGTCATGAGGCGGGATCTCGCGCAGCACGTCGCGCAGCTCGCGCAGGCGCTTCTGCCCCAACATCTCCTCGATGTCCGGCCCGAGCAGTTTCCCCAACATGGTCCGCTCTCCATCTTTCTCGCCGCTCCTCGGCCAATGGGGACTTCCGGCGGTGGCTCGCGTCGGCCAGAGCCGCCGCCGGGCGCCTGCTTTCCGGTCAGGAAACCGGCCCAAGCAGGGGGGATTGTATGGATTCCCGTTGCGTAAGGCAAGCAGTTTGTTTCGGGCGCGACTCAGACGGACAGCGGCGGAGCTGCTACTGGGGCGTGGCGTCGAACACCAGCGCCTGGAATGGCTGCAGGTGAAAGGTGTGGGGCGCTCCCGCCTGGAGAATCACGGAAGAGGGCGTCTTCTCTCCGGACCAGGGGCTGCGGAGAGCATAACGAGTCGGAGCGCCGGGAGGGAGTCCAAAAACGCAGCCGGCCTCGACGGAAATCGGGCTTTCCTTCGAGGAGGGATTTCGCAAGGCCAGGATCCCCTTTCTTTCCGACCAGGAAGCCCATCCGTAGACTTCCCCGTTGCCGGGGTCTCCACCCACCCAATGCGTGTCCGCCAGAACGTCGGCGTTGGCGCGGGCCCAGCGAGCCGCCTCGGCCAGATCGTCCCAGTTTTCGGACGTCAACATCTGCGGCGTGATGTAGAGCTCCTGCAAGCACGTGCCGCTGGCGAAAAACGAGCGAATCTCGTCTCGGATTTCCTGGGGATCCGCGCCGTTCTCCGAGGCATAGCCCTGCCGGGCGTGGGCGAAGCCCTGCGTCATGAGGGAGTTGAGCGGGTAAAGCGGCCCTTGTTGGACCACGCCCCGGTAGGTGACCATGTCACGGTACGTGACCCACTGCTGGCGCTTCGACCCCTCGCCGTGCCACCCCATGTCGCCTCCGCCGCGCCAAGTGGAGTCGCCCAGCCAGAGCCAGAAGGGCGAGGGCCACGTGCCGGTGGTCAGACTGACGAAAAGGTCCCGTTTCGCCCGCCGCAGTTCGCGAATGAGCCGCAGCATCGCCTCGGTCTCCTCGGCGTCTCCCGCGTTCATCCCGTCATACTTGAAGAAGTTCACGCCATTGCGCCGGATCATGTCCAGGGATGTTTCGAGAAAGCGAGCGAAGTAGTTCCTCCCCGCCATCGAAAAGCCTTGGGACGCCATCTCGAAACCTTGTTCCCGGCCATAGCGATGCCGCTCCTGCGCGTTCTCTCCATAGCCTCCCCACGGCGACATCCAAACGCCGAGAGCGCTGTCGTAGCGCTTTGCGGCGGCGAGCAGCGGCGCGAAGCCGTTGGGGAAGCTCTCGCGGTTGATGCGCCAGAGGGTGCGCGGGTCGTCCCAGCCGTCGTCGAAAACGAAGGAATCGAGCGTCACTCCGCGCTTTGCCGTCAGTTCGCGGCCCAAGGCCTCAATCGCCTCGATGCACTCGGCCTCTTCCATCCAATCGTTTGCCCACGCGATGTCGTACCAAGAGTTGTAATGCAGAAAAGGTCGGCAGGGGTGCGCCCTTTCGCGCTCGACGTAGTAGAGGAACCCGCGCCGCAGCTGGCCTTCCGGCGTGACGCCGATGGCGGAGGTCTGCGTGAGCGGCCTGGATGGCTCGAGGGGCACATTGCGTTTGAGACTGAGACGGATTCCCGCGCCGTCGGGCGCCCCGATCGGCGCTTCGGCCCGCGGGACGCTCACGGCGCGCGGATGTTCGTAGGCGAAAAAGAGATTCCGCCAGACCACGGGAGATCCGGGAACGGACCCCACGGTCTTGGCGTCGGGATGCGGCACGTCGACAGCAATGATCTCGGCGATCGGCGCCCGCCGCTCTTCGGATTGGAAAGTGATGACCTGGCGGACGGCGTTCGCCCCGTCGCGCAGCTCGGCGCGCCATGCGACCGCGAGGTCCTCGCGGGGGGCCACAAGGGAAAGCCCGATCTCTTTGCCGGCGAATCGCTCGGCCAGACGCGCGGCGCGCGGGTCCCGCGAGAGCGCGCGGACGCGCGGCTCGCCCGCCGCCGCGAAATCGCGGGCACTCAGATACCGGACCTCGGCCGGCGGGCGCGCCTCGCCCTGTGAGCCGTCGCTTTGTGGGCCGTCGCCATGCAGGCCGTCATCCAGGCGCAGGTGAAACGCCTCGGCGTCGCCCATCTCGAGGCTCGTGGCCGCGACCTTGTCCGTGACGCTTACCGGCCGCAGCTTCCCCCCGTCAATCGACCAGACACAGCGGATCACGTTGTTTTCGAGAATGAGCCGATTCTGTTCCACCTTGGCCGCCGCGCGGCCTGGCGCTTGGCCCGGGTACTCAATGCCGCCAGACCGCCTCGCCCCCTCTTGCGGTCCAGCGTCTCCGGACAGTTGAACGCAACCAGAGAAGATCGCAACGTGCCCGAGCATCACCGCCAGGTGAAAAGCTCTTCTCATGTGCTCTGTTTTCCCTTCCTGGGATTCCCCGAACCGCCCATTGCTTGGCTGGCCAGCCCTAACGGTACCGCACGAATCGCCGGACTGCAAGGAACCCGTCGAGCAGCGTCGCCGCCACATCGTGTCATCCTAACCCAAGTCTCCCCGTGGTTCGTGAGATCGCGGGTCGGGGTCTGCGAAGTCTGTGGGGAACGCAAGAGATCCCGCAATCTCAACGTGCCCGTTGTCTGCTGGCTCATGGAGTGCTATAAGAACACGATACGGGGACTCTTTCGGCTTCCGTACGGCGCGTGGCTCGGCCAAAATGGAGCTCGGGGGATTCCCGAAAGCGAGATCTCAGAGGAGTGTGGGAAAAATGCGGAGTTGCGTTGCCTGGGTCACCTGCTTTCTCTCGATGTCGTTTGCTGCGGTTTCAGCCGAGGAAACGGGGCCGCCCCGGATCGTGAAGGGCCTTGTTGTCGGAGTGGACGACAAACCAAGTTCGGGAACCGAAGTCTGGCTCGTGGGAGTGGGGCGTCTGTCCCACCTGTCTCTGGAGACAGCGATGCGAGAGCGGAGCTGGGTTTCGCGATCCGACGAGAAAGGTCGCTTCACTGTGGGATTCGCGCAATCCACAACCCCCTTCGACGAGCGCGAGAGGAAGAAGCGGGGACCTGGGTGGGGCTCGTTCCATCTCGTTGTTCTGCCGGGCGAGCATCACGCGGGAGCCGTGAGTCCGCGCATCGTCCACTATCGTCCGGAAGAGTGGAGCCGAATGGCAAGAGACGGCGACAGACTCGCGAACGAATGGGGTCCATTCGAGGTCTTGGGGGAGAAGCCGTTGGGACTCCTCCTGCGGCTCCGCAAAGGGATAGTTGTGGAGGGCGTCATGGTGGACCAGGAGGAGAAGGCGGTCCCCGGGGCCGGGGTGCTGGTGTATCAGGATCTGCACGCGGGGAGCCATACGGGCTATGGGGGCGAGATCTTCGAGCAGCGGACGGAAACTGCGGCCGATGGCCGTTTCCGTTTCGATCGAGTC
>DATKZW010000314.1:0-2118 GCA_035527775.1 Sumerlaeia bacterium
CAAGTCGTGGTTGTTGCTTGGCGCGATCGGTTTAGGGCTGTCGGTCCTGCCGTTCGGGGTGATGAGGCGTTTGTTGGAGAAGGGAGTGCGGGAGAGGGCCCTTCGGCCCCCGGTAGACGATGCGACGCCGGAAAAGATCGCATGGGCCGTCACCGCGGCCAGCCGGTACGTACCGCGGGTGGGGACCTGTCTCACGAGGGCTTTGGCTGTGCGACATCTTCTCGCTCGACGCGGGACATGGACGAACCTTCGGATCGGGGTCATGAAAGAAGGCAAAGACGCCTCTCTCGGCGCTCATGCCTGGGTGGAGCATGAAGGGAGAATCCTCGTTGGCGACCTGGACGATCTCGCCCGCTACACCCCAATGCCTCCTCTCCTGGAGAAAGACGAAAGGTGAGCGCCATCGCGGGCATTTATCACCGCGACGGTCATCCCGCGCATCGCGCGAGTCTTGAGCGCATGATAGGGGCCTTGGCCCACCGAGGCCCAGACGGCAGAGGGGTGTGGACTGACGGCGCCGCCGGGCTGGGACACCAGGCCCTTCGAACGACCAAGGAGTCGCGGGGCGAAGAGTGGCCCCTGCGGAATGCGGCTGGAGACCTGGCGCTGACGGCCGACGCGAGGCTGGATAATCGCGAGGAGATGAAGGAGGCCCTTGAAGTCGGCGGGCTCAAGGGGGACGAACCGAGCGACGGCGACTTGATTCTGAGGGCTTACGAGAAATGGGGAGAACGGTGTCCGGAGAGGCTTCTGGGGGATTTCGTCTTTGCCGTTTGGGATGCGCGGAGGGAGCGTCTCTTCTGCGCTCGGGATCACCTCGGCGTTAGGCCGTTTTACTACCACCTTTCAGAAAGGAGGTTTTGCTTCGCATCGGAGATAAAGGCGCTGATGTGCTTGCCGGACACGCCGCGTCGACTGAACGAAGAGCGGGTCGCCGACTACCTCGGAATGTGTTTTGAGGACAAGGCGAGCACGTTTTACAGGGGCATCCATCGTCTCCCTCCGGGCCACAGTCTGGTGGTTTCCCGCGAAGGGCCTCGACGGCGGGCGTACTGGGCGCTGGATCTTTCTCGTGAGATCCGCCTCGACTCCAATGAGGAATACGCGCGCGCTTTTCGGGAGCTGTTCGAGGAAGCCGTGCGCTGTCGCCTTCGCGGTTCGACGCCGCCGGGCGTTCTGCTGAGCGGAGGGTTGGATTCCAGCTCGATCGCGCGCATGGCCCGGGGACTGCTTGATGGAGACGACGACCGTCCTCTGAAGACGTTCTCGGCTTCTTTCCCTGATTTTCCGAAGGCGGACGAGGAATCGTTCATCAGAGAGGTTCTGGCCGGGAAAGGATTCGAGCCGCACTTCATCAACGTGGACCATCTGAGCCCGCTGATGGATCTCGAGGAGGTCTATTGGCATGAGGATGAGCCTTTTCAGGCGCCCAACCTCTTCGTTTACTGGGTGTTGGCGAAGGCGGCTCAGCAAGAGGGCGTCCGCGTGCTGCTGGATGGCGTCGACGGCGATACGACGGTGGGACACGGGTTCGAGTATCTCACCGAGCTGGTGCGTTCGGGCCGGTGGAGAACAGCGGCGAGCGAGATGCTCTTGGTCTCCAAGCGTTGTCGGTGCCCATTGTGGCGACTCCTCTGGCACTACGGCCTGAAGCCGTTGGCGGTCGATCCCGCGATGAAGAGAGGCCGAGCAGCGCTTCGACTCGGTCTCTCCTCGGACGCGGCGTCCTCGACCCTGATGCGCCGCGAGTTCGCGGACCGCATTGGGTGGAACGACCGGTATCGGTCGTTGCTTGGGGATCGTCTCGAGCCCCCGCGAGCCTTCAGAGAAGAGCATTGGCGGCAGCTGACTTCGGGCATTGTGCCTTGTTACCTCGAGGTGTGCGACAAAGCCGCCGCGGCGTTTGGGATAGACCATCGCCATCCGTATTTCGACAAGAGGCTCGTCGAATTCTGCCTGGCTCTGCCCGCGGAGCAAAGGCTCAGCCAGGGGTGGGATCGGGCGATTCAGCGCCGCGCCATGGCGGACGTCATCCCGCGGAGGATCGGTTCGCGGACGGGCAAGTCGAACTGGGGCAGGTGCTTCGAACGAGGGTTGGTGCGATTCTCCAGCCAGTTG
>DATKZW010000315.1:0-3543 GCA_035527775.1 Sumerlaeia bacterium
TCGGAAACGACCACGTCGAACGGAGACCGGGCCATGGCCTCAAGAGCCTCCTGCCCGGACGCGACAAAGGTCATGTCCCATTCGTGGCGCATGGGACGGAGCATCCGCTGGATCCCTTGGAGCACCCTCGGTTCATCGTCGACGAAAAGAACGCTTCTCATCACGCACTTCCTGAAGCGGCCTCGCGCGCCCCGTCGTCCGGGAATTGAGATCGGATCGACTGGATCTCGTCCATCGCTCTCTGGAAGGCCGCGAAGACCTCCGGGTCAAAATGCCGCCCGACCTCGCCGCCCATGATGGCGCGAACTCGTTCCTCGGGGTACGCCGGCTTGTAGGGCCGCTTGGAGCCGAGGGCGTCGTAGACGTCCGTTACGGCGGCGATCCTCGCCTCCAAAGGGATCTCCTCCCCTCTCAGGCCCCCTGGGTAGCCTTTGCCGTCCCACCTTTCGTGGTGTCCCATTGCGATTGAGGAAGCCATTTTCAGGAACGGGTTTTCGTTCTTCGGATATGCGTCTATCAGGTCGCCCCCCAACAGTTGCCCATAGAGGCGGAATCCTTTGGGCTCTTTTTGCAGGATGCCCGCGCCAATCTCGCAATGCCGCTCCATCGTCCTCCGTTCCTCGGGGGTGAGCTTGCCCGGTTTCAGAAGGATGTGGTCCGGGATGCCGATTTTCCCGATGTCGTGCAGGGGGCTTGTCACGGATATCAGATCGACGAAACCGTCGTCCATCCCGAGCGTCTCCGCGATGGCGCGGCAGCAGAATCCCACTCGCACCACGTGATTGCCGGTGTCCTCATCGCGGTACTCGCCCGCCTTGGCGAGTCGTCCGATGATGTCCAGCCGCGAGGCCTCCAGTTCCGCCGTGCGCTCGCGGACCCTCCTCCCCAATATGGCATTTTGATTCTTCAGGAGGTCCTGATACGATTTCAGGCGCAGGACGCTCCGGATGCGAGCGCGCAGGTCCTCGGGATCGACCGGTTTGTTCAGGAGGTCGGTTGCCCCTTGGTCCAGGGCGCGGCGCTTGAGATCATTCTCCGCGTTTCCCGTCAAGATGATCACGGGGATGTCTCTCGTTTTGTCGGAGGCGCTCAGCGCGTTCAACAGTGCGAACCCGTCCTTGCCCGGCATTGAAATATCCGAAACGATGGCGTCGAACTCGGTCCCGTCGATTTTCTCCAAGGCCTCGTCCACGCTGAGCGCGAAATGCATGTCCCACACTTCGGCCTGGCCGCGCAGGATGCGCGCGAACACGCGGAGAATCGCCGGCTCATCGTCGACAAACAAGATGCGGCTCTTCATACCGACCTCCTAATGCTCCGAACCGATCGGCAAACGGATGATGAACGTGGTCCCTTCGCCCTCCTGCGTCTCGAACCGAATGCTTCCGCCGTGCTTGTCGACCACGACGGAATGGGCGATCGCCAACCCCTGGCCCGTCCCCTTGCCGACTTCCTTGGTGGTGAAGAAGGGAGAGAAGATCTTGTCTCGGATCGACTCCGGGATGCCGGGGCCCGTATCGCGGACCCGGATTTCCGCCCAGTCGCCGTCGCGTCGCGTGCCGATCGCGATCGTTCCCTTGCCGGCCGAGCCATCGCCCACCACGTCGGCAATGGCGTGCGCCGCATTGACGATCAGGTTCAGAATCACTTGGTTGAGATCGCCCGGCAGGCAAGACACGAGGGGAAGGTCCGGGTCGAATTCCGTGACCGTGTCGGCCACGTATTTCCATTCATTGCGGGCCACGGTAAGGGTGTTCTCGATCGCCTTGTTGATGTCAACGGCCGCCTTCTCCGCTCCCCCCGGATGAGAGAACTCCTTCATCGACCGAACGATCCGAGCGACTCGCTCCACGCCCTCGAGCGATTCCTGGATCGCCTTTGGGATTTCCTCGATCAGGTAGCCGACATCGGCTTCTTTGACCGCTCCCTCGACCTGACCGACGGTCTCCTCGTTCACAGCGCCTTGGCGGGCCGCTGACAGCAGCTGATCGTACTTGCTGAGGACCCCGAGGAGATCGGCGAAGCTCTCTTGAAGGAAGCGGGTGTTGTCGCCCACATACTGAGTCGGCGTGTTGATCTCATGGGCGATTCCCGCCGCCAGCTGGCCAATCGCCTCCAGCTTTTGCGCCTGCGCCAGCTGCGCCTCCAGGAACCGGCGTTCCGTTATGTCCGCCCCGATCAAGAGGAAACCGGACCGCTCCCCGGTTTCTTTAGTGATCGTGCTAAAGGTTAGCGCGAGAATGCCCTCTTGTCCGTCGGCCCGGGTGCATCGAATCTCTTCCAGGCGCCTGGGCCGACCATCTGCCCGGCACGTTTCGATCTGCTTCCGGACCGTCTCCCAGTTCCAGTGAATATCGCAGTCCCAAAAGGACTTCCCGATGGCCTCGGAGGCCAGGACTCCGAAGGCGCTCTCCGCCGCCGTGTTCCATCGGGCGACCTTTCCGTCCTCGCCCACGCCGATCAGAATCGACGAAATGGACGCAAGCAAGCGCTCGGTTTCCATATGGGCTTGACGCACGGCGTCTTCGGCGCGTTTGCGCTCGCCGATGTCGCGCGCGACATGCATCGAGCCCCAGGCTTTCCCCAAACGGTCCCGCAGAGATACAGACGTCACCTCGAAGACGCTTCCCCATATCTCGCACTCGCCCGATGCCTGCTCTTGATCCCGCGCGGAACGGTTGAACGGGCACGATGCGGGAAGATGCTCGTCGCGGCAAAGGGCCTCATGGGAGAGACGACCCGCCAGACTCTCCTTTGGCATTCCCCTCCGGGCCGCGGTTGATCGGTTGCATCGCAGGATCCGCAGCTCTGGATCCGTGATGACGATCACGTCCGGAGATGCGTCGAAAACCGATTCCCACTCCTCGGCCAATCTGGCCATCTCCAGAGCCCGACGCGCGACTTGACCGTGCGTGCGGGCCCTCTCGACGGCGCGCGCCACGGCATCGGGCGCGACGGGCTTCTCCAGAAAGTCGAACGCCCCCCGCTTCATGGCCTCGACGGCCCTGGAAAGGTCCCCCCGACCCGACAGGACAACCGGCACGGCGCCAACACCCGCGTCTTGGAGGGCGGCCAGCAGTTCCAGGCCGTCCATCACGGGCATCTGGAGGTCGATCAACGCCACGTCGAAACCGCCCCCCTTCAGCGCCTCGAGGCCCGCGCCGCCGTCCTCGGCCGCCTCGCACGCATACCCCAGCGCCGTCAGTTGGCGAGAGAGCAATCTTCTGACGCCGTCATCGTCGTCAACGACCAACACGCGCGCTTTCTCACTCATGGGAGGACCTCTGCATAGCGGCGCGGGCATCCCGCCCGTAGATGCCTGTAGACGCATGGGCGGGACGCCCGCCCCGCGTTCTTTCATATTCCCGCATCGCGTCTTCGCACACGCTCTTAGTCCCTGTCCAGCGCTTCCCGCACTGTGCGCAGCAGGTCGTCCGGGCTGTACGGCTTCTGGAGCAGGTTCACCCCCTCCGTACGGAAGAAATCGGGACTGATGGATTCCGTGGCATACCCGCTGCTGAACAGAACCCCGACCTCCGGTTT
>DATKZW010000316.1:0-8457 GCA_035527775.1 Sumerlaeia bacterium
CCTCTTCCACGCCGCCAGCGCCGCGTTCAGCGCCTGGCCGGAATTCCAGGAGATCATCGGCTCAACGTGGGGCAAGGAGACGGGACACGGCGCTCTTCACGCGTTCCGGGTGATGATATCGGACAAGGATCACCCCGTCACTCGCGGCGTCCCGGATTTCTGGACGCGCGACGAGCTCTGGCATCGCACGCAGAAACGTCCGGGAATCCGCGTTCTGGCCACGGCGTTTTCCGCGAAAGAGAAGGGCGGCTCGGGCGAGTTCGAGCCCGTGATCCTGACGACCCGCTACGGCAAAGGCCGCTGCTTTCACTTCATCCTGGGCCACGACGTCCAAGCCATCGAGAACGTCGGCTGGCGCACCTTGATGCTGCGCGGCACGGAGTGGGCGGCGAGGGGGAAGGTGACGATCCCCGTCCCGGACAACTGGCCGGCCTCGGACCCGGGAGCGGGAGCCGCCGGCGGCGAGCCGGATGCCGCGTCTCTGGGCGCCAACCCCAGCCCGGGCGCCGCGGCCCCGGCGAAGGAGAGCGTCATGGGAAAAGCCGACTATAGCTGGCGCAAGGGCGACGCGTCCCTGGCGCTGCTCAATCATGGACGCGTCGTCTGGCAGTTGAATTTCGACAAGAAGGAAGGCAAGCCCTACTTCCACCCCCTTGCCCTGAGCGACGGCGCCGACTTCGCTGGCGCCACGCCGGCCCCCACCGGCGCCTCGCCGGCATTGACCTGGATGCGGCCCCCCGATCACCCCTGGCATCGGGCGCTGTGGTTTTCGTGGAAGTTCCTGGCCGTGGGTCCCGCCAAAGGCCTGAACTACTGGGAAGAGAATCCGGAGACGGGGCTTTCCGAGGGCCTGACCGAGATTGTGGACGTCAGATTGGAGAACGCCGATGACTTCTCCGCGCGGATCGAAATGCAACTCGCCTACCGCCCGCCGGACGCAGGCCCCGTCCTCACCGAGAAACGCGCCCTGGCGGTGAGCGCCCCTGACGACGCAGGCCGCTACCGGATCGACTGGCGGAGTGCGTTCACGGCGGCGGAAGACGTCGTTCTGGATCGCACGCCCATTCCCGGCGAAGAGGGCGGGGTGGGCTACGGGGGTTACGCGGGTTTGTCGGTCCGCTTGATCGCAGGCCCATCGGGAGAAGGTTGGCGCACTCTCGACAGCGAAGGCCGCCGAGGCGCGACCGAATCCCACGGCAAGGCGGCGCGTTGGCTCGACTACAGCGCGGATTTCCCGTCGGGTTCACCGGGCGGCATCGCCGTTTTCGACCATCCCGGCAACCCTCGCCATCCCTCTCCGTGGTACGCCACGACGGGCGGCATGGTCTACTTCAGCCCGGCGTTCCTGTTCCGGGAACGCTATACGTTGCCGAGGGGCGAGTCCCTGACCCTTCGCTACCGCGTGCTGGTTCATCCGGGGCTGGGCGAAAAGGAATTCCTCGAGAAGGAATGGGAGGCTTTCTCCAAGTAGCCGGCTTTCCATTCCATTTCATGGCCGAGCGGCAGGAGGCGTTGCGTTTGGCGGGACCGACGAGGGCAGGGGTCTCATCCCGCGTCCGCCCAGTCGACCTTCTCGCCGTCCTGCCAGAGGGTCTCCAGGCGGTAGTAGTCGCGAGCTTCCCGAGTGAAGAGATGGACGACGACATCGCCGAAATCGGCGACGATCCAGCGAGTCGTTTCGTACTCGACGCCCGTCAAAGGACGATGTCCCAGTTCCCGCATCTCTCGCACGACTCTGTTGGCCACGGCGCGCAGGTGCAGCGTGGATCGGCATGTGGCTATGACGAAGTAGTCGGCGAAGTTGCATACCGCCTTGACGTCGAGAGTTAGGATCTGAGAGGCTTTCTGCTCGTCGGCCAAGCGGGCGATCGTGGTGGCTTTCCGGCGCGATTCGTCGATTTGCTTCGTCAAGATCTTTGGTGTTCTCCTGAGTCGTGAGACGTGGGTCGGGAAGGCTCCGTTGCCGGCCAGGTCCGCCAAGCCGTTTTGCCCCGCAACCGGGATCCTACCCGGCCTCACCGGCGCCCCGCCGGCCTTCACCGGCGGCGGCGGTCTTTTCCGGTTCACTTCGGCGAAGCCTCTGCTCGGCGGCCAGACGCGCTCTCTTCGAGCGCGGGTGGCGGCGCTTGTTTCCCTGGAGAATATGGTTCGTCTTGCGTATGACGGCCTTGTCATAGGCGGCCGTCAGGTCGGTCTCGGCCAAGAGGCGCAGCTCGCCCACGCCCTCGAAGCAACGGGCGGGTTCAATGTAGTCGGCGAGATAGACGATCCGCTCGAGATCGCCGGCGTTGTCATCGCCGGTCGGATGCAGACGGATCGCGCGCAACACGCGCGGCGAAGCGATCTCGAACTCCTCCTTCGCGATCGCTTCGCCCAGGATGGCGTGCCAGATGCCGGGGAAATCCCGGTCTTCGGGATCGACCTCGACGCCAGCCCGCGCGATTCGCGCCCACTGGTCCTCGCCGTCGATCTCCTTGCCGATGTCGTGGAGCAGAGCGGCGGCGAGGGCCTCGTGGGGATCGACGTCCCAAACGGCGGCAAGGCGAACGGCCATCTGGGACGCCCCCAAGGTGTGCAGAACGCGGTGGGGAGAGAGACGCTGTTGGAGAGCGGTGTAGAGACTGTCGAGTCGGCGGGCGGTTAGCCAATCTTTCATGCGGAGCCCTCTGGACGTATCAGAGCAAATCACCACGCCCAGTGCAACGGGAAAGTGCGGGCGGAAAGAGGATTCAAGATGCAAAGCGTGACACGGCGCGATTTCCTGAAAACAATAGGCCAGGGGATTCTTGCTTCCGGCTTCGCGGGATCGTCGCGATTCCTGTGGGCAACGGCAGCGGGGAGCGGAAGAGGAGGCAGACCCAACATCATCTTGTGCATGGCCGACGACCTCGGTTGGGGCGACACCGGCTACAACGGTCACCCCGCGCTCAAGACACCCAACCTGGACGCGATGTCCCGCAACGGCATTCGCTTCGACCGCTTTTACGCCGGCGCGCCCGTCTGCTCCCCAACGCGGGGAAGCGCCCTGACGGGCCGCCATCCGTATCGTTACGGGATCTTCAGCGCCAACGTCGGTCACCTGCACCGAGAGGAAATCTGCTTGGCCGAGGTCCTGAAAGATCTGGGTTACGCGACCGGCCATTTCGGCAAGTGGCATCTGGGCGCGCTCACGCCCGATTATTCCGGAAAAGGCAAGGGACGCAAGCCGCAAGAGAACTACATGACGCCCGGAATGAGCGGCTTCGACGAATGGTTCTCCACGGAGTTCGCCGTAGCGACCTGGGACCCCTACGATCCCGCCAACAGCCACGTCCGCGGCAAACCGTTCGATCCGCGCAACCTCTACTGGCACAACGGCAGGAACGTGACGGGGGGCCTCGAGGGATGCGACTCGCGGATCATCATGGACAAGGCCGTCCCGTTCATCGAGAAGGCGACGAAGTCCGGCAAACCCTTTTTCGCCGCGATCTGGTTTCACGCGCCCCACGCGCCCGTCGTCGGCGGGCCGGAATACCGAAGAATGTATCCCAATCGCAGCGAGAACGAGCAGCACTACTATGCCGTCGTGACGGCTCTGGACGAACAGATGGGACGCCTTCGCAAAACGCTCCGCGAACTCGGCGCGGCAGACAACACGATGCTGTGGTTCTGCAGCGACAACGGCCCCGAGGGGAACCCGGGCAAGCTGGGGCGGTCCCAGGGCTCCGCCGGGCCTTTCCGCGGACGCAAGCGCAGTCTCTACGAAGGGGGCGTGCGCGTGCCCGCTCTCTTGGAGTGGCCCGCCAAGATAACGAAACCGCGCGTTGTCACGATGCCGTGCACGACAAGCGACTATTTCCCGACTTGCCTCGAAGCGCTTGGCCACAAACTCGAAGGAAAGCCAAGACCCTATGACGGCGAGAGTCTGCTTCCCCTCATCGAGGGCGGAATGACCGAGCGTCCCAGACCGGTGGCCTTCCAGCACGGCGCCCAAGCGACGTTAGCCGATAATCGCTACAAGCTGGCGCACAACAGCAAAACCGAGAGACCGAGGTCGGATAACGGAGAAGTCGAGACCGCGACTTACGAGCTCTACGATCTCATTGAAGACCCCTCCGAGACGAAGAACGTCGCCGCCGAACACCCCGAGATTGTGGAGAAAATGAAAGCGACCCTCGAGCGGTGGCGCGCCTCTTGCCGCGCGAGCCTTGCGGGAGAGGACTATAAATAGATCCGCGCCAGAAGAAGTGTCGCAGTCGCAGATCCTGTCCATCCGCGAGCATCCGTTGCGTCCGTCCGATCCGTGTTCCATTGCCCCTTGTCTGATGGAACACGGATGACAGGGATCGTACGGTTGCGACGGACGCCGTCAGGGACTTGAGGATCCCCTGTTCTCTCTTCTGACTTCTGGATTCTGACTTCTGGCTCCTGTATCCCGACTTCTGATCCGCGCAATCTCCGCAATCTTCGGTCGGTCGTCGCGTTGAAAATCCCGACGGAATTACAGGATCCACCGTCCGGCCCGGGCCGAGTCCCGGATAGCGGCAAAGGCGCGGTCGGGCCCCATGTCCTCGAGGCGTTCGCGCGTCCGGGCGTTCGGCGGCTCGAGCGTGCCCGCCTGCATGAAGAACTCGTTCCGAGTCGTCGCGCCGGCGCCGAACTCCGCTTCCGCCTCGGGACCGCAATAGGAGAACTTCGCGTAGCGCGCCAGGCGCGACTGGCCGATCATGACGTTGGCCCCGTGAAAGAAGGCGGGCCAGAGCGGGCGCATGGGCGCCGCCTCGAAATCGTCCACGAAGGGCTGGCCGAAACTGTTCAGCTCCGTCCCGACGTTCAGCGGCAGTTCCATTCGCCCGGCGATCTCGACGACTTCATGCAAGCGGGCTACCTTCGTCTCGCGCTCATCGGGATCGGAGACGTTCCAATTGCGGTCCGGGACGATATTGAGCGCCGCGATGCCCTTGGCGCGCAAGCAGTCGAGTTGCGCGGCGATGTCGCTCTCGCCCGCGCTCAGACCGTTCAGCCAAGTCGCCATGGGGATCGCCCCGGCGTCGAGAATCGCGCCGGCGACATCCTCGAGCGGGGGAAAAGTCGAGGGACCGGGCTGCACGTAGCCGACGCCGCCGGCCTTCATGAGTTTCGACCGGACGGCGTTTTGCAGCGCCACGCTGTTCTCCAGAAGAGCGCCGATCTTGCCCACATCCAAACCCAGCGCGCGCGCCCAAGTTCCGCTTTGAGCGGCCGCGTCGCCGTTCGAAATCCGGCGAACCTTCTCGATATAGGCGCGCACGATGTGGCGCTCGGTGGCGTTGCCCGAGGGAGTGAGAGGAATCACGTCGCGGTCGTAGTCGATGGCGATCTCCGGGAAAGCGGCGTTGATTCGGCTCGTAAGATCCCGGTTGCGCTGAGCGGCGCCCTCGCGAAGCGTCTCGAGCGTGCGAGCCGCCAGCGTCCCCTCTTCCGGAACGCAACCGAAGCCCATGCCCATGAAGTAGTAGACGCCCGGCTCACCCGGAGAGTTGATCTCGCGATCCGCGTACTCGGGGAAGAACACGCGGGTCTCCATGCCGACCGCAACGCGGAAAGCGTGAGCGTCGCCCGCCCCGAAGAACTCCTCGAGCCCGTCCAGCACGTCGAAATCGCAGATGGCCGCGGCGTAGAGCCCGCGGCGAACCGCCTCCTCCGCCAACTGAGCGGGCGCAAGCCCGTCGGCGTTGAAGGAGAAGTGGCTGTGCATGTGCATATTGACGGGAGCGAGCGCCGGCGCCGTCATTCTGGCTCCTTCTACCGCGCCTTTTCCTCGTAGCGCTTCAACTGCTCTTCCAGGCGCTTGCGCTCATTCTCGTCCTGACTCGCGGCGATCGCCTTCTTCTGGAAGTCGACGGCCTTGTCGATCTCCCCGGCCCTGAAGTGCACGAGAGCGCAGATGTCCAGAACCGAGGCATCGCTCGTGGGCGACGCCGTTTCCGCCGCCTTCGCCGCCATTTTCGCCAGCGCTATGTCAGGTTTTTCGATGGCCGCATTCGTGACGATGGCCCGAGCCAGTTGCTTCATAAGGGCGGGGTCGCCGGAACCGTAACGGACGATGGCGCGCCCAATGGGCTCGGCCAGCTCGTCCTCCTTCAGTTCCTCGACGAGGCGCATGTAAACGGAGAACAGTTTCGCGCCCTTCTGCACCTCAGACGCGGAAGCCGGCTTCGCCGGCGTCTGGGGCGCGTCCTGCGCCGTCAACTTCTCGAGCGCTTCGTCCAATCCGGCCATCGGGTGTCCATGCCAGGCGAATTTCCCGTCTTTGTCAACGATGAAAGCATGGGGGATCCCGTTCTGTCCAAAGGCCTTCATATACCCGTCGCTCGTGGCGCGACCGCGGTCAATGGCAACCACGTAGTCCATCTGGTCGCCTTGCTTCTGCACGAATGGCGCGACTACGCCCGGCTCTTCATTCGAGATCCCGATGAACACCACGCCCTTGTCCTTGAACTTCTTCTGCAGCTCGGTCAGGTGCGGGATGCTCGTGCGGCACGGAGGACACCACGTCGCCCAGAACTCGACGACGGCGATGTTCTTGCCTTTCCCCGCCGCCAAGTCGACGGGACCGCCTTTGACCCACTCCGCGATCGACAGCGGCGGCGCGGGGTCGCCGAGCTTCGCCGCGACCGCCGGGCCCGCCGCCATCAGAAAGAGCGCGAGGACCGCGGCCCACGCCCCCTTCCTTCCCGTCAATCCCAATCTTCCCCGTTCCAGCATTCGTTCCGATCTCATTGCTCTGCGATCTCCTTTCCCGAAGGTTTGCGTGAAAGACGTTGAGGGCGATTGACCAGCCGTCCGTAGATCGCCCTCAGCCGTAAAGCGGCCCGAAGTTGGCGCAGGCGCGGTAGTCGGCGCCTTCGAGGTCCGCGGTCCCGAAGGCGTTCCAGGCGCTGGGGCGGAAGACGTCCTCTTCGGGCACGTTGTGCATGAAGACCGGGATGCGCAGCATCGCGGCGAGGGAGATCAAGTCCGCGCCGATGTGGCCGCAGCTGACCGCGCCATGGTTGGCGCCCCAGGCGTTCATGACCGAGTAAACGTCGCGGAAGGGGCCGCGTCCCGTGAGCCTCGGCGCGAACCAGTGGGTCGGCCACGTCGGGTTCGTGCGCTCGTCGAGGATTTCGTGCGCCTTCTTGGGCAGATCGACCGTCCACCCCTCGGCGATCTGCAGGACGGGGCCGAGACCCTTGACCAGATTCAGGCGCGACATGGTCACGGGCATGCCGCCCGGGGTGACGTACTGCGACGAGAACCCGCCGCCGCGGAAGTACTCGACGACGGCGGGACACCAGCGCGCGGCGTCGAGGCAGGCCTGGGCCTCTTCCTTGGCGATCTCCCAGAACGGCTTCATCGTCGGCTTGCCGTTCGCCCGCATTCGCCCCGCGCCGTCGAGGGCCGCGCTGCCGGAGTTGATCAGGTGAATGATGCCGTCCTTGGCCGTTCCTTTCAGCTCATGTCCGCTGACGCGCTTCACGGCCGCCGGGCTCCAGTACGTGCGCACGTCGACGAAGATCTGCGCCGTCTGCGTCAGCAGATGGCCGAACAGCATGCAGACGCCGTTGAGGGAGTCGTTCTCGGTGGCCATCAGGTAAGGCTCGCGGATTCCGCTCCAGTCGAAGGAGGAGTTCAGGATCGTCTCGAGGAAGTCGCCGTTCGGGAAGTGATCGGTCCAGTGGCGCTGGCCCTGGAAACCGGCGAGGATGGCGTTGTGGCCGAGGGCCTCTTCGCCGAACCCGAGTTCGGCGAGTCGGGGATTGCCCACCATGAGGTCGCGGGCGATCATGGCCATCTTGACGACCATTTCCCATTCGCGGTCTTTCTGCTCGCGGGTGTGTTGCGACTCGGCGTCGTTGCAGTCCCTGCCCTCCCGGCAGTTCTCCTTGGCCCATTTCAGGGCCCGGGAGAACTCCCTCGGGTCATAGATCCTCTCGTCCATGCGGCGGACGAACTCGCTCATGTCCACCGACTCGACCCGCATGCCAAGGTAGCTCTCGAAGAAAGGCTGATCCACGATCGACCCCGCGATGCCCATCGACACGCTGCCGAGGGAGAGGTAGGACTTATTGCGCAGGGTGGCCGCCGCGAGGGCGCCGCGGGCGAATCGCAACAGCTTCTCCTCGACGTCGGGTGGAATCGTCGCGTCGCCGGCGTCCTGCACGTCGCGACCGTAGATGCCGAAAGCGGGGAGACCTTTCTGGTTGTGGCCCGCCAGGACGGCGGCCAGGTACACGGCGCCGGGACGCTCCGTGCAGTTGAAACCCCACACCGCCTTCGGGCGGAGCGGGTCCATGTCCATGGTTTCCGAGCCGTAGCACCAGCAGGGGGTCACGCTGAGGGAGACGCCCACGCCCTCGCGGTCGAAGAGCTCAGCCGTCTGCGACGCCTCGGCCGCTCCGCCGATGCAGCGCTCGGGCAACACGCACTCGACCGGGAGGCCGTTGGAGTGGCGCA
>DATKZW010000317.1:0-2073 GCA_035527775.1 Sumerlaeia bacterium
AAGGAGATGTTCTTGAGAACGGGCTTCAACTTGTCGTAGCCGAAGGTCGCGTTCTTGAACGCCACGCGTCCCTCGATGTACGGCATGGCCTGGGCGTCCCTGTCGCCCGGCGCCTCGACGTCCATGTCCATGATCTCGAACACGCGCTGGGCGGCTGTAACGTGCCGGTTGAACCATTGACTGATCCGCGTCAGCATGGAGAACGGGCCATAGAACATGCCGATATAGAGATTGAACGCGACCAGATCGCCGAGGCTCATGCGCCCCCCGCCGACGTCGTAGCCGCCGAAATACCACACGAGCAAAGCGCCCGAGCTCATGAGGAGGTTCATCAAGGGAAAGAGCGCCGCAAACTGCCTGTCCACGTGAACGCCGGCCCGGTAAAGGTCCTCGCTCCGGCTGTTGAAGCGGCCGATCTCGCGCGGCTCCTGCGCGAAGGCCTTCACGATCCGCACGCCCGATATCGTATCCTGCAAGTTCGCCGCCAGGCGCGCGTGGCTCTCGCGCCATCGATGGAAGGCCTGGTGCAGGCGCTTCCACACTTTCAGCGTCGCCAGCACCACGAGCGGAGTCGGTATCAGGACGAGGAAGGCGAGTCGCCAGTTCAGAACGAAGAGCCAGACGCCGATGCCGATGATCGTGAGGACGTTAATCACCGTGTACTGGAGCCCGTCGACCAGGAAACCCATCAATTGGTTCGTGTCGTGGTCGATGCGGCTCATCAGCGTGCCGGTCTTGAACTTGTCGTAGAAGCTCACCGTCAGACGTTGAACGTGCGCGAAAAGCTGGTTGCGCAAGTCGCGCACCACCACGTGGCCCAGACGAGCCGAGAGGAAACCGATCGCCGTCTGGACAATCGTCTGCAGAACCAGCAGACTGGCAAAGAAGAGCACGAACCACTTCAGCAGATGCAGGTTCTGGCGCGGAGTCAGGATGTCGTCGATAATGCGCTTCGTCATGTACGGCGGCATCAGGTGGGCGACGTTGTAGGTCACCGTAAGCAGCAATACGAGCGCGAGTCGCCATCGGTGGGCCGCCGCCAGGAAAAGCAGTCGGCGGACGGCCTGGCCTTTCTCTGAACAGACGGGGCAGATTTTCGTGCCTTCCGCGAGGGGGAGTCGGCACTGAGGGCAGCGGTTGTCATCAAGCTCTTCTTTGCTCTCCGGAGCGAACTCGCCGGCTTCCTTCCATTCCTTGAACTTCTTGGCGGCCCGCGCGAAATCGCGAGCCTTCGCCGCCGAGTAGCGGAGGAGCTGAGTCACGCCCTGGGGCGTTCTTGCCTCGAGTGCGCCGCAGCCGACCATGTCGAGCGTTTCGAGCGCGCTCACCTTGCCGACGGGCAGCTCCGTGTCAAGCCGCCACGGTTCCGCGCCGTCGGACGAATAGACGCGCAGCTCTTCCGGGGTGAACACAAACCACCTTTCGCCGAAGACCCCGTCCGCCGAGATATCGCCGTTCTCAGCCAACAGGATCTCCGCGCCCTTAAGAGCCGCTTCCAGAGTCTCCGGCATCTTCTCGTTCATGGCAACTCGTCCAGCCCTTGAACCTTCTCCACCGCCATTTGCGCCCGCATCTTACCAGATGGACGCGGAAATGAAAAGCCGAGATTCCGCCATGCGCCGCCCCCGGGGACTTGCGGACTGCGCGTTTCACGCTTCGCCGCCGGGCTTGGCCCGGTGGGGAGGCGTCTCGGGGGCGTGGTCGGGTGTGGTCGGGGGAGAATGCCGAAAACGACGTCAATGCTTCCTATGCTTGCTCTCCGGCGCTCAGGCGTCGGCGGGCCGCTCATTCAGGAGGCCCGGATTCCGGTCGGTCCCACGCCGAACGCAGTTCGTAGACTTCGAGCGACTTCAGCCGCGTATCATCGCCTCGGGTGAAGATCCCCAGCGAAGGACTGTCGTCCGGCGGAATCGCCCCCACGGGCATGTAAGTCCTTCCGCCGTTCCCGTAGATCTCGACGGACGTGCGGTCGACCAGGATCTCGAGGCGGATCGCTCCTTGGTCCGGCTTCAGCGGCGCCTTGCACTCTCTGTAAGCGATCTGCCGCTCCTTGACGTCGTAGACGAGGGGCAT
>DATKZW010000318.1:0-3967 GCA_035527775.1 Sumerlaeia bacterium
GCCTTCGGCATTGCTCGGCATAATCCGCGTCTTCCCCTATGTCGCCCACCAGATGCATCTCGAAATCCCGAACACGCTCCGCCAACAGCGCGGCGGCTCGGATCAAAGCCAAAGTTCCCTTTCGCGGTTTCATGGCCCCGACGGAGAGAATCAACGGTCTTGGGTCGGGCCGGCGGGCAACGACGGATTGGAAGAGGGAGTCGTCAACGCCCAGAGGGATCACTTCGGCGCGCCTGGGCCGAAGGTGGGCCGTCAGGCGCGCCAGGGAGTACTGACTGATGGCCGCCACGCAATCCGCACGCCGCAGAGACCGGGCGTGGCCCCAAGGCGCGCGTTTGCGATTCACGAACGGCTCAATGGCGTAAGTGCCGACCACGCTCAAGACCAGCGGCCGACCCCCCGAACCCCACCCCGCGACTCCCCAGTAAGGCTCCACCAGACAGTGCACGAGGTCCGCGTTGCGTGCGAACGTCCGAACGCGCCAAGCGCCGGGAATCGCCGCCGATTTGCGCTGCCAGTACTCGCGGGGCGGCCCCAAGACCGGGTGAACGGTCGCGTTCCCCTTCAGCGGACGGGATTCCGCTTCCTCCGCCGCCGCGCCGGGCGCGAGAGCAACGACGTCGTGCCCGCGCGCGCACATCCCCTCGATCAGGGCGCGCGAGGCGCGTCCGTAACCGTCGTAAGGGGAGAGGGAACTTGTCAGGTAGAGAATTCGCACTGCGCCCGCCTGGGCTCGCGGCCTTGGGTCCGGGTTCTACCAGCCCACCTGGTCGGCCCGTGCGTCGACCACGATATAGGCCGGTTCGAGATCGACAAGGACGAAGAACTGCTCTTTGCCTTGGCGACGAAGCCGCTCCCCAGTAACCGCGTGGCCGAGGAGATCGTAGATCTCGGCCTTGGCGTCGTCTGGCCAGGAGAAGGCGGCCGCAATGCGCTCCTCGCTGGGCCTCTTATCCGAGCGTTTCGGCATCCAGACCGCCAAGACCGTTTCGCGTCGACGGGAGAACGCGTAGCTCTCAATCGTTTCACTCGCGAAGCCGAGGTCTTCCACGGGACGGCTCCCGGCCAGGCGTTGGACGGCGTGCGCCCACGCCAGCGCCAGAAGCCGGGGCTCCGGTGGACGCTCCCCGCTCCCGGACGGTCGGGAAAAGAGCCCGGCGCCTCCTTCGCCAAGCCGCGTTTCCGTGTCCAATAGGCGAGAGACGGCGAACTGCAGATAGCCGCGATGGCGGAACCAGACCAGCTTCTCGATCGTCTCCGCTGCTTGACGGCGCTGATCTTCGACACTGTCCTTGCCCGAGGAAACGGCCGCGCTCGAGACCGCCCGCGGCTTGTTTTCCGAACCCGTCCCGCGCAGCAGATCGTCCAGCGCGCTCGTCAGCCGTCGGACATCGAACAGCGGCCCATCGGCGCGATGGTCAATGACGCCGAAAGAGCCGACGCCTTCGTTGAAAAGAGCGCGCAGAAAGCGCTCGCCCGCGGCGAACGTCACGCCGTCGGGTCCGGGCGCCAATCCTCCCAGCATGACCCAAGCCTTTGGCGATCGCGTTTTCACCATGGTGTGGACGGGCCCGATCCGGGCCGTGAAGTCATGGACCGAGGCAAGGCGGGGGACCTCGCCGCCGATCTCCCCGCCCAAGACGAACTGGTCGAGTTTGAAGCCGAAGCGGCGGAGAAGATCGCGGGCAAAGTCCCGGGACGTTGCCCCCGCGTACGCCTCGCCCCGAAGCGCGGACGCCTCGCCCGATCCGGGCGCCGGCCGGGAATCCGCCGTTCGCGACAGCGTCGTCCCCTCCTGCCCGGGGCCGGGCGGGATGGCGGGCGACGGTTCGGAGGAGGACCCGCCATTATGGCCGTCGCCCATCTGGGCGACAAGTCGGATCCCATTCGCGGCCATGTCGCTGACCAATCGGTCGAACGCCTGCCAATCGTACTCCTCCCCGCTCCCCAAGACGATCGAGCGCTCCAGCTCCGTGCGCAATCGCCGCGTTCCCAGACGGGCCGTGGCGGATAGGACGAAGGCGTAGTCGGAGTCCGGTCCGGTCCGGCCCTCCCGCGCAGCGCGGGCCATTCCCGGCTGGTTCACGGCGAAGAAATCGTCCGTCACGGACCGGTCCGACTCGGGCAAGACGAAAAAGCAAAGCCGTTTCCGAGGGCCCATGTCCACCCGTGGATTCGCGCCGCGAAGCCGGGCATCGCCCTCCTCCAGACCCCAGAACAGAAAGTACCCGCCGACCCCAAGATCGCCGAGGTAGAGCGCTCGCTCGCCCGGCTTCAGGACGCCGTTGCGAATGGCCCGGCATCGGTCGTCGACGATCACCCATCGTCCCTCGGCCTCACCGGCCCCGCCGGCCTCACCGACCCCGTCGGCCTCTTCTGGCAGGGCCAGGCGGATGAGCCCGCCGGGGCGGAAAAGACCTTGCGCCGTGAGGCCGGCGCTTTGGGCCGCACACCGCGCGGGCGAAACGGCCAGCATGGCGGCGATGCCCAGCGTCGACGCGATGCCCGGCGCCGCCGCCATGCTCAGAGCCAGGAGGACCCGCCCGCCCACTAGGGCGCGTCGATCGTACCGCCGCAAAGGCGCGCTCAGACCCCACGGCCGCTTGGTGGATGAATGGATTTTCGGCGATGGTCGGACAATCATCATGAGAATACGCGCTACGCAACCCGCCATTGTTGCGCGAAGGCGCCGCGTCGCGCCAGAAAAATGTGGCCGGAACGCGCATGGCGCATGGAACGAACGACCCGGCGAGGGGGCCCGGTTGCCGCGAACCGCCTGCGCGCGGAGGAGGGGGGGCTGGCGCGGTTGCGACTTTTCATTGCCACGAGGTCACAGGGGTGGCATCATCGCGGACGTCTCGCCCCGAGGCGCGCCGTGCGAGCCGATTTGGGCCGTTCCCAAAGACGGAGTCGAGAAGACCCCCGTTGCGGCCACCGAACGATGAACCATGTTCCCGACGACACGCCCGCCCCGTACCCTGGTTCCTCCGAGCCAATGGCTTCTTCCCCGTTGTGGCTGGCCTACAGCGGCCTGCCGGAATGGCTCAACCGCGAGATCAACCGAAACGCCTGGCTTGTCTTCAAGACGGTGGTTGAGATGGACTGCGCCCGCAACGCTCGGCCCGCCACCATCGAGGCGCCTCCCGCCGAGATCGCCAGACGGTGCGGATTGGCGCCGGAGACCGTCATGCGGACCCTCGTAGGTCTTCGGCGCAAGAAGTGCCTGGCTCTGTTCGTGCCCGAGCACCCTGAGGAGAATGGGTTGTTTGAAGTGAAGATCCCCCTGCCGACTCCGCGCACCGCCGCCCAAGTGCGAGAGGAGTTTCCTTTCAACCGTCTCGACGCAGGCGCTCGTCTGCGTTACGCTTTCGTGCATGAAGGCGCCGAGGAGACCGGCAAGCGCCCGTCCGGGACCCAGCCGACGGGGTCGGTGAGACGGGATCTTCAGCGAGTCATCGACCTGTATCTGAACACCGTCGGCTTCAAGATGAACAGCTTCGTTCTCGACGAGTTGCGCCTCCTGTGCCAGCGATTCGATCCGGATGAAGTGGAAAAGGCGTTTGCCCGCGCGGCGAAAAATGATATAAGAAGCCTTGGATGGGTCGCGAAGGAACTCTACAGACGGTCGAGGCGTCATGAGCGCGGCAAAACGTAAAGCGCCTACTCACAGCAGAACACTCACCCCGCCGACCATCGAGGGAGAGACGCCGGGCGAGGCCGCTTCCGCCACAGGCGCCGACTCCCCGACCCCGTCGGCCTCACCGACCCCGTCGGCGTTCGCCCCCGACGATATTCGCTGTCCTGAGTGGCAAGAGGATTTCCTGGCCCGTTTCCGTCTAGAACAGACCCGGATTCCCGAGCGTTTCAGGAACAAGGGCCTCGACAACTTCAAGATCCAACACAGTTCGAAGCGCAGCGCCGTCCTTCAGGCCGCCCGAAGCTACGTCGCTTCTTTCAACTTCGAGAA
>DATKZW010000319.1:0-2818 GCA_035527775.1 Sumerlaeia bacterium
GGCCGCTTCTCGAGCCGGAATTCGCCGAGCGCGTTGCGGATCGTGAGCGAATCGACGTCGCCGATCTCGAAAGGCGCGATCCTCGACCGCTCAAACTCCGCGGTCTGGCGTTCGACCAGCCGCTTGTAGTCGAAGTAGTAGAGGCATGCCAGGGCGGCGAAGATGACGGCGAGAACGGTGATAACGCCCTTCTTCATCGCGTTCGCCTCCGCATCGTAGTGTAGGCCAAGCCGGCGAAGAAAGTGACAAAGGGAATGACAACAACCGATATGATGGAGACGAGGTTGCGCTGCCGCGGACTGAGCGCCATCGTCGTCTCATTCACCATGCGCGCCGGGATGGCGATGAGATCGCTCTGCCCGATGAGCCAAGTGACGACGAAGTAGCCAAGCGTCGCCTGGACGGAGCCGAGCTGGGCGTTGGACAGGAAATCCGAGTCGCCGAAGACCACGATCCGGGGCCACTGCCTTCCGCCAAGCCGTTGCGCGCCCAGCGTCGGCGACAGCGCCACGCCCAGCGACAGCCCCTGCCATTCCGCGCTGGGCGGCGCCGTCGTCTTCCCCGTTCGCCGGGCCTCGCGAAACTCGGCCAGGTCCACGGTCCAACTCTTCTCACTCGTGAATATCAACGGCAGGAGGGACACTCCCTTGGGGGGATTCGCCGTCGGGGCGATGGGCGAGGCCAGGTAAACGGGCATGTCGCCGATGTTCCCCTCCAATCGTTCCGTGATCGGGTGGAGAGGGCTGAACTGGCGGACCAACGGGACGAGGGGACCGGATTCCTTGACGTAACTGCCGTAGTCCGCCGCGAAACGCTCCGAAACGTCGATGCCGTAGCCGGCGAGCAAGGCGCGAAGGCGCGGCAAGCGATTCCCTTCCGAGAGGGGCGGATCAAGCATGACGAGCGAACTTCCTCCCCGATCCAGGTAAGATCGGATCGCGCCGATCTCTTTCTCGTCGTAATCCGTCTGGGGGCCGATGATGGCGAGCATCGCGCAGTCGTCGGGAACGAGAGCGTCCCCGCGGAGGTCCAAACCCGCGCGGACGTCCAAAGCTCGCTCGCTCAGTTTGTCGGCAAACGTCCTGATCGACTTGTCCGAATCGGCTCCGACCGGCGACTTCTCTCCGTGGCCCTCCACGAGATAGAGTCGCGGACGCTCTTCCCGGATCACGGTGAGAATGCCGCTCACCAGATGGCGTTCGAGGCCCCAAAGATCGCCTTCCGCCCGGAATTCGATGCGCGTCTTGCGGCCCTCGGATTCGATCCAGATGTCGCCGCCCTTTAGCTCGTCCTCGGGATTCTCGGCGGGGAGTTTCTTGTAGGGATTGCTGATTCCGAAACTCAGCCGGTCGCTCGCCTCTCGGTATAGGCTCAAGTAACTGTGGTAAGGCTCGTTCTGCGTTGCCCAGACCTCGACGTGGACGGGTTTCTTCAGGCTCCGCAAGATCTCCAGCGTCTGTTCCGAAAGGCTGTAACGGGCGTTTCTTGTCAGGTCCCACTGGCGCGAATGGTTGAGGATCAACAGGTAAATGAGCGTCACGATCCCCAGCATGAGGCCCGCCAGCGCCAGCAGGTTCAGGTAATAGCGCAGGCTGGCCGCCTCGATCTTCAGGAACATGGCCAGGAAAAGGCCAAAGCCCAGCAGGATCAACGCGAGCGGCGCCTCGTCCATCTGACCCCGGCGCACCGACAGCGCCACCGCCGCGGCGATCAGCGCCACACCCGCGACGGGCAAAAGTTTCAGGATCTTTCCGAACAATGCAACCATTGCGACCCTAGCCCCGAATCCCTAACCCCTAGTTCCTGATCCCTGGCCCCTAACCGCCCGTCTTTCCCATCACGCCCTCCATCGCCTCGCGTCGAGAATCTGCGCGCCGAGGAAGAGAAAGAAGACGCTGAAAGCGACGAAGAAAGCAACGTCGCTCAACGCGATGACACCTTTCGTGAAATTGTCGGAATGCCGGTACACGGAGAGTTCCATCGCAACCCGCCCAAGACGCCCCGACTTGAAGAGCCAGCCGATCATCTGGAAGACCAACAGGCCGGCGAAAGAAAGAACGGCGGCCGCAATCTGGCTTTCGCTCAAGGCTGACGCGAACAACCCGAAGGCCGTGTACGCCGCGATGATGAGAAACAGGCCGAGATAACACGAGAGGACAACCGCTCCCTCCGGCTCGCTGTACAGAAAGCAAACCAGAGGATAGACCGCGCAGACGCCGAGGACCGCGACCCCGACGACTAGGGCCGCGAAGTACTTGCCGAGCAGGATGTCCCAGTTGCCCAGCGGGCTCGTGACCAGCAGCTCGAAGGTGCCGCTGCGACGTTCCTCGGCGATCAAACGCATCGTCAGCATCGGGACGAGAAGCAGCATCAGGAAGTTCAGCGCCTGGAACAGCTGGGTGACCACGGTCTGCGTCACGTTCAGCGTCGGCGCGCCGTCGGGTCGGGGGGTTCCGGCGCGGGCGGCGGCGCACGCTTCGACGAAGTCCGCCACGATCAGGCTGAAAAACGCGCCGGACACGATGAAGAAGAACGTCAGCGCCACGTACGTGCCCGGAGACTTGAAATAGTGGCCCAGTTCGCGCCTGAAGACGGAGAAAGCGAGCAGAGGCGCGCTCGCCCCTCTTGCGGCGCGTCCATCCTTGCTCAGTGTCGCGGCCTCGGCGTTAAGGGCCATCGCGCCCTCCTTCTCGCGCGTCTAGCGACCCGCCGTCGCTTCGCGTGATGGTGTGGATGAAAACGTCCTCGAGGCTCAGGCCCACCGACCGCAACTCGAGCAGCTCCAGTCCGCCCTCGACGACGGCGCGCGACAGGCTTG
>DATKZW010000320.1:0-7658 GCA_035527775.1 Sumerlaeia bacterium
ATCGCGCGTCTCAAGGATGCCCTTGAAGATGTCGCGCCAGACCGGAGCGGCCACGGTCGAACCCGTCATCCCTGGCCCCATGGACGCGACCCGGTCGAACCCGACGTACACGACAAGGGCCAACTCCGGCGAGTAGCCGACGAACCACGCGTCGACGCAGTCCGTTGTGGTTCCCGTTTTGCCCGCGATCTGAGGAGTGCGAGTCCAGTCGAGATGATCGCCGATCGACTTCTTGCCCGTCCCGTTGCGAACGGCGTCCATCAGCATGGCGGTCACGATGTACGCCGTTTGAGGGGAGAAGACTCGCCGCTCGCGGGGCTTGAGGACGTCTTCCGACTGGCCGGGGCGAGAAACCCGGCCGACCCGCGTCACGCAGAGGGGCTCGATGGCCAGGCCTTGGCGTGCGAACGGAAGATAGGCGGCGATGATGGAGAGGGGGGTGGCATTGAGCGAGCCCAGACAAACGGGCAGCTCGGGGCGCAGCTTCCAGACCGCACGCGGCTCGACGATGTCCAACGCCCGATAGCCGGCCAACGCCTTGCGAAACCCGAGCATGCGAAAGAGTTTCACCGTCACGACGTTGTCGGACAGCGACAGGGCTCGAAACAGCGTCGTCGGGCCGTGGTAGATGTTCGCGTAGTTCCTCGGAAGGTAGCCGTCCTCGTACTCCACGCGATCGTCCATGATGACGGTTCCCGCCGTCAAGCCGCTCTCGATGGCCGTGGCGTAAAGGAGCGGCTTGAAAGCCGAACCCGGCTGGCGTCCTCCCCCCGCAACCGGCGCCGCGCGGTTCCACATGCCGTGGTTCTCCTGGTCGTAGAAGTCCTCGCCCCCAACCATGGCGAGAATGTGACCGGTGGCGACGTCCAGCAGAACCGCCGCGCCTTGAATGTGAGTGCGGTCCGCAAGAGAAACCTGCATGGCGCCGTCCCGCGGGGTCAGACTGTCGATATGCACGTCGATCAGGTTTCCCTCCGCCAACACCGACTCGGGATCGAGCCATGGCTTGACGTACTCGCCCGTCCACACAGCCTGGACCGATCGGCCCTTGGGGGCCATTTGCTTGCGGAAGGGCGCGAAGCACCGGCGCCCTTCGACCTCCACCTCCACGCCGTCGGGCAGAACCCGTCGGATCCAGGCCAAGCGGCTCTGCCCGACCCGAAGTTCCACGGAGCCCAGTTTCTCGCGCAGCTCGCGCCGCTCGTCCGCGCGCCGCTGGGGTTTGACTTCCTGCCAGAGCGCTTCCGCCTGCCGCAGCCCGCGAGACAGCCCCTCCTGGAGAATGCGCTGGCACTCGAGGTCCACCGTCGAATGAATAATGTAGCCTTCGCGATCGAGCAGATCTTCCTGAAATCGGGGATTCTCGCGCAAGGTCCGGCGCAGGTGGTCGACGAAATAGGGAGCGGGGTCGCCGCGAGATTGCACTTGGCGGTAGACGAGCAAGGAACTGTTCATCTCCCGAGCGGCGACCATGTTGCTGATCATGCCGATGTCGCGCATTTTCGCCAGGACAACGTTGCGCCGCTTCACGTGCTCTTCCGGCGAGTGGAACGGGTTCATCTTGCTCGGGGCCTGGGGAATCGCCGCGAGGGACGCGCACTCGGAAATCGTCAGATCCCGCGCGTCCTTGGCGAAGTACGTGTGGGCGGCGGACTGAACGCCGTAGGAATTGTGACCCAGGAAGGTATGGTTTAGGTAAAACTCAAGGATTTGATCCTTCGAGTAGCACTGCTCGATCTGCAACGACACGAGGGCTTCGCGGATCTTGCGCCTCAGCGTCGGATCTCTTCCGATCGTCTCGGCCAGGACCGTGCGCGCCATCTGCTGGGTGATCGTGCTCGCGCCCTGGCCGCGGAGCGCGGCGCCTCTGCGCGCGTTGACCACCAGAGCCCGAAGGAGCCCATGCGGATCCACCCCGGCGTGCTCGAGGAAACGCTCGTCCTCGATGGCGATGAAAGCGTCGACGAGCGCCGACGGCATCTCGGCAAGGGGAAGCACGTCGCGCTTCTCCACGTAGAACTCCTTCACCACCGCCCCGCCTGTCCGATCGTAGACTCGGGTCACCTGGGGGGGCTTGTAGTACTCGAGCTCCCCAATCGGCGATTGCTGCGAGAGATAGCCGAGAAAACCGCCCGTCACGATGCCCGCCACAGCCGCTATCCCAAGAACCGCCAGCCACTCGGTCAGCTGCACGCTCCGCGCCAGAGGGTGCGCGTTCGCTCCGTGCGCGTTCGCTCGGTGCGCGTTCGCCGCGCGACGCGTTCGGCGTTGGGGAGCTGGGGTCCTCTGATCTTCCACGATTCCGCCGCGTCCGTAGCGCCCTTGTCCGTCCCCGTTCTTGAAAAGGCGCTCGCCACGCTCTAATATCTTATCTGCGAAAAGCCGGTCCGTCCCTGCTCGGTTCCCGGCATCCGACCTGTTCCAGCGCCCATTCTATGACCAGGTCCCATGGCCAAGCAAGCCAAACCCCCCATGCCCCCTTTCCCCGGCGGCAAACGCTATGCCGCTCTCGGTCCAGCCCTGCGCGGGATCTTCGGCCAACGCGTGCGGCGGGTCCCTCTCGATGCGGGTTTCACCTGTCCCACCCGAGACGGGACGCTTGGGACCGGGGGCTGCCTCTACTGCGACGCCGAAGGCTCGCGGGCGGCGCGCGTCGATCCGGATCTCCCCGCGCGCGAGCAACTGAGACGAGGGATTGAGCGCGAGTTGGGGACGGCCCGCGCGGGGCTTTTCATCGCCTATTTCCAGGCTTTCACAAGCACCTACGCTCCGCCCGAGGCGCTGCGGGCCGCCTACGAGGAAGGGCTGAGCGACCCGCGCGTGGCGGCCATGGCCATCGGCGCCCGGCCCGATTGCTTGGCCGAACCGATCCTGGACGTGCTTGCCGATTTCGCTCATCGGACCTTTCTGTGGGTCGAGGTCGGGTTGCAGTCGGCTCGCGACGCCACGCTCGAAGCGGTTTGCCGGGGTCATTCGGTCGCCGACTTCATCGACGCGGCCCGGCGGCTCAGGGCTCGCGGCCTACGTTTCTGCGCACACGTCATCTTCGGCCTGCCGGGCGACGGACGCGACGACATGCTTGCCGCGGCGCCGCTCTTGAACGATCTCGGCGCCTGGGGCGTTAAACTGCACAACCTCTATATCCACAAGCATTCGCCCATGGCCCAACTCTGGCGCCGGGGAGAAGCGCCCCTCCTTCCCAGGGACGAATACCTGGAGCTCGTCGTCGAATTCCTGGCGCGCCTTTCACCCGACGTTCTCATCCATCGCCTCGTCGGCGAAGCGCCTCGCAACCGCCTGCTCGCCCCCGAATGGACGAAGGATAAGCGCGGCTTTCTCAACGATTTGGATCGCCGTCTGGCCGCTCTTGACCTGTGGCAAGGCAAATGGCTCGAGTCCCCTGGCGCATTGACTCACGGGACACGGCGAGCGCCATGAATGGGGGGCATGCCCTTGCTCTTGGCGTTCATCTCCTCCGGCTGACGCCGCTCGACTTGCCGTTGCTTCGGTCCCGAAACATCCGGTGCAGAGCAGGAATCGCATCTTCCTGGGATTGGCCCGGCGGGCGGTTTGCGACCCCGTGCCCGGGGAGACTCAACATGCGGCCCCCGCAAGAGTCTCAACGACTCGCCCCGCCATGCGCTCGGCAGTATGGTTGGCGAAGACCGCGTCGCGCCCCGCGCGGCCGAGCCGGCGGGCAAGATCGGGGTCGGCCATGAGGCGGGCGAGGGCGTCAGCAAGGTCTTCGGGGCTATCCGGTTGACACAGAAGCCCTCCGCCGGTGTCTTCGACCCATTCGGTCAGGCATCCCCCACTCGGCAAGACGACGGGCGTGCCCGCCGCCAGAGCTTCCGCGACGAACTGGCCTTTGGGTTCCGGGTAAACCGTCGGGACGGACAGCGCGCTCAAGCCGGCGAGGAATCCCATTTTCTCCTTCCGACTGACCTCGCCCGCGTACGTGAAAGAATCGGAAAGCCCCGCTTCGGCGATCTCCGCCCGGATCCTCTCGAAATACCGGCGGTGTTCCCCGGCGAGGTAACCGGCCACGTGCAGCCGGCAAGACGATGTTTCCGGGTTGCCTTTCAGAATCTTGAAGGTCTCAACAAGACGGTGCAACCCCTTCTGCGGACAGATCCGGGCCAAATACCCGATCGTAAACGCCGCGGGCCAGCGCTCCTTCTCCGCAAAGCCCCGGCAGTCGATTCCCAGAGGCGCGACGTTCATTTTCCCCGGCGGCCGATCGAGGTAGTCCGTCATGAAGCCGGCGTAGTAACGGTTCGGCGCGATGAAGCCGTCGCAGTCCGCAGCGCGCGCGCGCAAGAGATCGAGCGCTTGCCGGCGGTACGGCTCGGGGAACTCGTGGACGAACATATCCTCGCCCGACACGAGACAGAACACCGGCGCGCCCAGACTTCGACGCAGGGGAGCGGCCAGACCCGCCAGGAGCGAGTTCGGCAGGATGACGGCGTCGGGGCGGGACTCGCCCTCAAGCCACGCCACCAGCCGAACGAGTTCCTTGCGTTGGGCGCCGCGTTCCCCCTTCAGGACTGAGATGGTGAGTTTCGCCAGGTCGTGGGCAGTCGTCAGGTGACCGAAACGCGCCGCCAGCCGCAGGAGACCGTTGCTGTCGAAAAGTTGATCGAGAAAGCGCGGCGTGTGGCGGAAGATCGGGATTTTCTGTTGCAGGTAAACGTTGATGCCGCCGTAGAAGAGGCGATGGACCGATATGTCGTCGGCTTCGATTCTCAGGGGCGTGTAGGTCGGCACAAACAGAACGTCGTGGCCCAACGCCTTGAGCGCCGCGGCCAAGGCGCCGTCGCGCAGGCAACTGCCGCAGTACATGTCTCCCGCGCCGGCCGTGATGTAAACGATGCGCATGAGCGTCTCAGGGTCCCAGGCGCGTGATGTCCCCCCGGCTCACCGCGCCGTTGCTCGGGTCGTACGCGTCGTCGATTCCCAGCCGCGCCGCCGAGTCGAAGAGGCGGTTGGGTCCCAAAGAGGTGACGCCGTAGCGCGTCGGGTTTCCTTCATGCACCGGTTGGCCCGGGGAGGGGAAGAAGCCGCCGAGCGTGTTGTAGGAGTACGGCTGTGGCGGATCGCCTGGGAAGAGTACGTCGGTCATGGGGTCCGGCGGATGCGCCTGGGTGTGAAAGGGATCGATAGGGATGGAAGTCATGTAGGCGACGGGCGTCGTCAGAAGGGGAAACCAAGCCTCTTGGTCCCAGGGGATGGCGCCCGGCGTTGCGACGTCATCGGCGTCGAGGGGAACTCGGCCATGGTCAGTGGCGTAAGCATGAACGGCCATCGCGATCGCGCGCATGTCGGTGTGGGCGCGCGAGACTTTGGAACGGATTTGCGCCTCGAGAAAATTCGGGACGGCAATCGCGGCCAGGATGGCGATGATGGCCACCACAATGAGGAGCTCGATCAAGGTGAAGGCGGCTCGCCTCATTCCTTTCGCTTCTCCTGGCGTCCGAAGCAATAAAGGGCGCCGCTCGCGTCGCCGACCACTAGCCGGCCCGAAGCGACGGCGGCCGAGGCCGTAATGGGAGGGCCCGCCGCGTACTGCCAGGTTTGGCCTCCCGTTGCGAGGTCCAAAGCGTAGAAGATCCCGCCCTTCGACCCGACCCAGACGCGCCCGTCCGCGACGACGGGAGAGGCGTCTACTTCGCCCTTTGCCGTGAATTCCCAGATCTGCTTCCCGCTCTCCCGGTCCAGGCAGTAGACGTTCTTGTCGCGTCCGGCGGCGACCACGCGCTTGGCCGTGACGGCGCAGGAAGCATAAAAGGGGTACTCGCTCGATTTGGACGCGAATTCCCAAATGGGTTTTCCGTCTTGGGCGTTCGCCGCGAACACTTTCGCGCCGAAATGGCAGACGTAAAGGGCGTCGCCGAAGACCGCTGGGTTCGCCGCGGAGAAACTCTCCATCTCGCGCTCCCAGACGAGCGTGCCCGAGGTCGCGTCGATGGCGCGAAGCATGTGGTCGCATCCCGCGATGTAAGCCCGGCGACCCTCGCCGTCCAGCGTGGGCGCGCAGTGAACCGGCCCGTTCGTTTCGTACTTCCAGACCAGGGTCCCGCTCGTTGCATCGAGACAGTACAGGCTCTGGTCGTAAGAGCCGGCCAACACGCGCCCCTCGTGCCACACGGGCGCGGAGAAAGTCTCGGAACCGGTTTCGAAAGACCAGATCGTCTTGCCGGTTTCTCTATCCAGACTAGCGACAAACCCGTCGTCTTGCGCTACGTAGAGTCGGCCCTCGTGGACGCATGGCCCCGCGTTCAGCCCGCCCGTGAGCGTTGTTTCCCATTTGCTTTGTCCGCTCGCGAGGTCGATGGCGTACAGATGCCCCGCGACGGTTCCCGCGTAGACCACGCCGTCGGAAATGGCGGCTTCCGCTTCGAAGGCCTTGGGGCCCTGGAAACGCCACACGCGCACCGGCTTTTCGGGGAGTTTGGAGGCGCTGACGCCCGTCCGCCGCGGATTGCCGCGGGACATGGGCCAGGAGTCCGCGCCCGTGACCCACTTTGCGTCGCCGAGGCGCTGCCGGCCCTCTTCCGCGCTGGCGGTCGATGGCGCCCGGAAGGCGACGGCCCCAACCGTGAAGGCCAAGGCAAAGATCGCGACTCGCAGACCCAAGGCTCGCTCCCCGTATAAAGAATCTCCCTGCCCGGACCTGCGGCAGGACATGAGAATAAGCATTATAGGCCTTGCTTCAGGCGATTCCAGCAAAATGTTCCCTCCCGCCGCGTTTGCCCTCGGCTGGCATGACCGGGATCTCGGGTTTTGCTTGTCATTTGCGCGAGTTGGGGCCATCATCTCGATCGGGTTGCGCCAGCCCCTCTCTTGTCGGACTGACGCTTGAGGGGGGAGATTCCGTCGGAGATCGAGCAGGTTTGTGCCGGGAGGGGACCGACCATGCAAGAGGCCTTCAAGATCACGTGTCCCTGCTGCAAGAGCATTCTGATCGTCCAGCGTCGCGACGGCAAGATTCTCGAACTCCGCAAACCCCTGATCGAGGAATCCACGGGCGACCGTTTCGAGGACGCTTTCGAGAAAGTCAGGAAACGCGGTAAAGAGGTGACCGAAAAAGTCGCCGCGGCAAAGCAAAAGGAACAAGAACGCCTCAAGGGGGCGGACGATTTCTTCAAGAAGGCGCTCGAGCGCGCCAAGGAGTCGGACGACGGGAAACCGGTGAACCCTTTCGATATGTAAGCCCTGAGCTCGTCCTTCGCGGAGGTCGGATTCCGGAGATCCGCGGCTCGACGGACGCCGTTGGGGGACGCCAGGGCGTCCTCTCGTCGATCTGGAGGAGGACAAGGTTTGGATGGCGTGACAGAGGTTCAAGAAAACGTCCGGGCGGCGCTGGCGTTGCGAGACGCCATTCTTGAATCGCGAGAGTGGGAAGACCTGGCGCGCCTCCTCGCCAAGCGAGGCGCGACCCTGGACGAAGCGCGAGAACGGCTGAAGCCGCGCGTCGAGTTTGACCCTCACAACCACACGGTGCACTCCGACGGCATATTCACCTACCGCCAACTCATCTGGTGGGCCAAGGCGGTCGGAATGCGGGCTGTCGGCGTCACGGACCACGACAATATCGCTCCCCAAATCGGCGACGCCGTGGACGAGGCGTCCCGTCTGGGCGTCCGTTTTGTCCCTGG
>DATKZW010000321.1:0-4103 GCA_035527775.1 Sumerlaeia bacterium
CGGTTATCAGCGGCGACACCGTTTTCGAGGGAAAAGCGCTCTCCCAGGGCGAGCTGCGAATCAACGGGACGTTCAAGGGCGAAATCGTCTCGAACAGCCGCGTCATCGTCGGCACGGCGGGCAAGCTGGAGGCGACCATCGAGGCAAAGACCATGGTGATCAGCGGGCGCGTGGTCGGGAACCTGCGGATTCAGGAGCGGCTGGAGCTTCTTTCGACGGGCGAGCTCTACGGCGATCTGGAGACGCAACCGGGCGCCCTTATCATCGAGAAAGGCGCGCGCCTCGAAGGGCGCTGCTCGATGGGGCTTGCCGAGCCGAAGAAGGAGGCCGCCCCGGTTCGGGCGCACGCTGTGGCCCAACCGACCGGAAAGCCGGCCCAGCCCGTCCCCGCTCAGATCCCTCAGAACAAGCCGTTGGGCGATCGTGCGTCGTGATGCGCCGCGCCGTCGCCGCAGTCGCTCGCCGGCGAGAACGACGGGCCCCGCATCAGCGGGCGTCAGTCTTGTCACTGCGAGGCGGACGCAAGAGGCGCCGATGTCGCCTTTCCGTATCGCGACCGTTGCGGCCCGCGGCAGGGGATTGCTGACCGATGCCGGAAGGCTGGCCGATCTCATTTATCTGTCTCGGACTTTCCCTTTCGATAGGACTGCTCGTTTGGGTTCTCTTGCGCGACCGCCGACGCCGGATCGAGGAGCGGCGGGAACGAGCGTTGCGGGTCCTGCGCGAGTCGCGCGGCGAGCAAGACGAACAGGCGTCCGAAAAGGTGGCCGAGGAGTTGGCAAGGCAGCTCGGGGCGCGCGCGGATGCGTCGCAAGCCAAGACGGAGGGAGACCCCGATTCAGCCGATCCGGCCTGATCCGCTCCCGTGATCGGCGTTTGCCTGGCCGCAAGCACTCACCGAGGCGTCGCTGTTTCCGGCTCCTCTCAGCGCGGGTCTTCTCACCCAATCCATCACGGCAGAGAGGAGACGAGTCATGGGCGACAAGGAACTCGCCGGCAAAGAAGAATTCGGGGGCGACAAGAAAGTCCCGCTCCATTCGCCCCTGGCGAAAATCGAGCGACGTTTCATCGACGCGAACGTGCCGCGGATGCCGCGCTGGATCGAGAGCTACCACCTGACGCTCCTGACCATCCCCTGGAGCGCGGGCCTCGTGATTTTCGGCTGCCTCGCCGGCCGTTTCAGTCTGCATTGGCTCTGGGCGTCGTCGTTCATGCTCGTTATGCAGTGGTTCACGGATTCCTTCGACGGGTCCCTCGGCAAGTACCGCAATGCCGGTCTCAGGAGGTGGGGGTTTTACATGGACCACTTCCTCGACTACATTTTCATGCCCTGCATTTTCGTCGGCTATTGTTTCATCGTGAGTGAACCGATCAGCGTCTATCTTCTCTTGACCATCGGATTCATCTACTCCGCCATGATGGTCAACGCCTTTCTGGCTTTCGGCGCAACGAACCGGTTCCGGATCACCTACCTCGGCGCCGGCCCGACGGAAATCCGGCTCTACTTTATCCTCATCAACACGGCGCTGATCTTCGCCGGACCCCGGTTTCTGGAAGTCGCCCTCCCATACGCCCTCGTTGTGTTCGCCGTGGCGCTGGCCATCATCGTCTGTCAGAGCCACAAAGAAATCTGGGCGATCGACATGGAAGAGAAGAAGCGCGGCAACCGGGCGCCCGAGAAGTAACCCCTCATTCCCCACGCCGAACGCATCCCACAGCAAACGCGCGCGGCCGCCCCACGAAGGCTCGTGAGGGCGCGCGCGGCCTTACATCGCTCTTACCCCTTCACCGCTCCGAGCGTAAGCCCCCTGACGATGTATCGCTGCGCCAAGAGCGCCAGAACGACCGGAGGCAACATGGCGATCAGGGTGCGAACGGCCACAAACCAGAACTGCACGCCCCGTGTGTCAACCGCGCCGGCCATGTGCACGGGAATGACCTTCGCCTTCAACGTTCCGATCATGAGGGCAAACAGGAATTCATTCCAGGTAAACGCAATGACTATCAATACCGCGGCCGCCAGACTTGGGGCCGCCAAGCGAAGCGAGATTTTCAGGAAGATATCCAAGTGGTTCGCGCCGTCCACCTGCGCCGCCTCCTCCAGCTCGACGGGAAGATCGGCAAACGCCTGCCGCATGATCACGACGACGAAGGGCAGGTTGAAGGTCGTGTTCAGAATGATCAACGCCAGTCGGGTGTCCAGCAGGCCCAGAAATCGCATCATGAGAAAGAAGGGGATCGCCGTGGCCACGGGCGGCAACACCCGCTGAGACAGGAACCATATCGTCAGGTCCTCATTTGAGGGCCGGCGGAAACGAAAACGGGCAAGGGCGTAGGCTGCCGGCGCGCCCAATGCGACGGCCGCTATGACGGTGGATATGGCGATGACGAGGCTGTTTAGCAGCGCCCTCTGTGTTTCTCCCGTCGCAAGTTCCGTCCTCCAATTTGCGAGGGTCGGCCGGTACTGCGCAAAAGGCACGGCAAGGCCGGCGACCGTGAAGGCTTCCTTGGGATCCCGGATGCTTAAGCTCGCGGCCCAGTAGAACGGCAGAAACATCACGCCGACCGCAAAGATGACGAGGAGAAAGCGCCCGGATTGGCTGACGCGACGTCTTTTCAATCTTCCCATCCTTCTCATTCCGCAAGCTTATTGGTATGCTTGGCGGATTCTCTTGAACAACGTCATGATGATTGCCATGACGAGAATCAACAGCAGGATTGCGATGCTTGACGAATACCCGAAATTGAAGAATCGCATCCCCACGCGGTACGCATACATCGACAATACCTGCGTGGCGACCCCCGGTCCTCCCGCCGTCAGCGAGAAAGGAATGTCGAACACCTTGAAGGCCTCCGTGACGCGCAGGAGAAGCACGAGTATGACCATGGGCTGCAGAACGGGAAGCGTGATATGGCGGAAAACCGCCCAGCCGTTCTTCGTTTCCAGCATAGCGGCCTCGTAGTACGCATCCGGGATCCCTTGCAGAGCGGCGAGGAATATGAGGAAACAGAAGGGAGTCCATTGCCAGACGTCCACGATGATGACCGACGCCAGAGCCCAGTACGGACTGGACAACCACGGGACCCTCAAGTGCAGAAGGCCGTTGATCAAGCCCCCTTCCTCATAGAAAATCGTGAAAAAGAGGAAGCCGACCGCGATGGGAGTGGCAAACAGGGGCATCGTGAGCGCCGTGCGAAACAACCCCCTCATTGGCAAAGGCCGGTTGAACAGGAGAGCCAGCCCCATGCCGAGAATCATCTGTGCCGTGACGCCGCAGAAGACGAAGATCAGAGTGATCCAGACCGAGCTCAGCGCACGCTCGTCCTCAAAGAAATGAACGTAGTTCCGCAGCCCCACGAATTCGTCGGGGCTTGCGATTTTCACATTATACAGGGAGAGCTTTGCGCCATAAACGAGAGGGAACGCCGTGAAGCACAGAACCCACAGCGCCGCGGGAAGAAGAAACGCGAGCTTGATTCGATCGTTTCTATGCACAATCGCACCCCGCGTCCGCCGTGCGGCGGGCGCCACAATTCAAGGTTGTAGGAGAACGTCTGATCTCCCTACGGACTACTTGCGGTAACCGATCGAGTCCTGGTACTGCTTCAGCTGGGCCTCGCGGCCTCGCCTGTCCGTGATCTCGTTCCACTCTTTGGCCGTGCGCGCCAGCGCCTCCTGGGGCTTCAGTCGGCCTATCATCGTCTCCGAAAGATTCTGGTCCAATGCGCGCCAGTACTCCTCGGCGCCGTTTATCCGCAGGTAGGGAAGCATCGTGGCGGCGAAGAAATTGTCATGGTACGCCCTCAGGTAGAACCTTAGGTCGCTCTCGTCCCAGCCTGCGTCCAGGAAGCCTTGAAGATCCGCGGCGCCGTCCGGCGGGAGGAAGTGAATGCGGGCGCCCGGATCGACGCCCGTCCAGCCGCGATTCACGTTCCACAGGCTCACCGGTTGCGTCGCCATGAGGGCGTAGAAGCTGTACACGACTTCAGGGCTCTTGGACCTGGAAGAGATGACCCCGTGCCATGAGCCGCCGGTGGTATTGCCCACCACGTTGGGCTCGGCCAGTTTGACCCACTGATTGGCGTTCATATCGTATACTTCG
>DATKZW010000322.1:0-4695 GCA_035527775.1 Sumerlaeia bacterium
TTGCCGCCCGGTGGCGGCAAACCCCGCGGCGGAGGGGGGAAAGAAGTCGCGCCCTCTTAGCCACCAGTCATGGCTCCGCTGGGACAAGCCCAGAGGCGGCCTGATCTTGACGGGCTGGAACTTGGCGAAGGGAGCGGAAGCGAGATGCGCCGGACGCGACTCTTGACCGGCCCGAGGATCTTCCATATGGTGGATACGCGATCTTGCGGGAAGGCGGGATCCGGCGGGAAGGCGGGATCCTGCGGGAAGGCGCGGTCTTGCGGGAAGGAACGCTCGCGGGAACCGTCTAAGGTCCTTTGCGCGGAAGGAAGAGAGAGGAAGAAGCCTTATGCGCGTTGCCATGTACTACAACAATCGCGACGTGCGGCTGGAAGAGATGCCGAAGCCGGAGATCGGGCGCGGCGAGATCCTCGTCCAGATCGTCGCCAGCGGCATCTGCGGCAGCGACGTCCTCGAGTGGTACCGCATCAGGAAGGCGCCCATCGTGCTCGGCCACGAGGTCGCGGGGGAAGTCGTCGAGGTGGGCGAGGGCGTGGAGCGTTTCCATCCGGGCGACCGCGTCTGCGTTTCCCACCACGTCCCCTGCAACACGTGCCGTTACTGCCTGGCGGGGAATCACACCGTCTGCGAGACGCTACACACGACGAACTTCGATCCGGGGGGCTTCGCCGAGTGCGTCCGCGTGCCGCCGATCAACGTCGACCGGGGCGCGTTCGTTCTTCCCGACGAAATGTCGTTTGAAGAGGGGGCGTTCCTGGAGCCTCTGGCGTGCGTCGTGCGCGGCCAGCGCAACGCACGGCTTCGCCCCGGCCAAACGGTCCTCGTCGTCGGCAGTGGCATATCGGGCTTGCTTCACGTCCTGCTGGCGCGCGCCCTCGGAGCGGGGCGGATCCTGGCGACCGACGTCAGCGAATTCCGACTCGGAAAGGCGAAAGAGTTCGGCGCCGACGTCGCCATTCAGGCCAGTGAGGACGTGCCGGCCCGCGTGCGCGGAAGCAATGACGGGCGTCCCGCCGACCTGGTGATCGTCTGCACCGGCGCCTTCCCCGCCTTCCTGCAGGCTCTCCAGTCGGTCGATCGCGCCGGGACCGTTCTCTGCTTCGCCACGACCGACCCGGGAACCGAGCTGCCCGTTCCCCTCAACGATTTCTGGCGCAACTCCGTCACGGTCATGTCGTCCTACGCCAACTCCCCTTACGACCTCGAGGTGGCCATGGAACTCATCCGCTCGGGCCGCGTCGATGTGCGCCCCATGATCACGCACCGGCTGCCTTTGGCGGAAACGGGCAAAGGCTTTGCCCTGATGGCCGGGCTCCTGGATGAAGATTCCTTGAAAATCATCGTCGAGCCGCAAAGGTAGAGCCCACGCCTGCGCAAGGGGAATGCTGGAGCGGGTGTTTCGCCGCGGATCGCCACGGATCGAACACAGATTCGCAGTTCAGGCGCCTTTCCCATTCCAGTTTCCCTTCCCTCCGTCCCCATCTCCGACAAAAGGGACATGAGCAAGGGCGCTTACGCCTTATGCCGCAGTCGTTTGGACCGCGGGTCCTTCTGGCGATAGCCTTGGACGCCGCGGCGTTGTTCGTTGAGTTTCTCGATGGCTTGGCGCAACTCGGCGCGACGTTCCTCGATCCCCGCAAGGCGGTGTTTGACCTGAGATTGCAGACCCTTCAGGCCCGTTTCGAGCAGTTCGAAAAAACGGTCCACGCGCGCGGCGAGATCCGGCGGAAACCGGCCGCGCCGCTCGTCCCAGGGGCTGATCGCGTCGTTCAGCGCGTCGAGGCGGGCGCGGCTCTCCGCCATGAGTTCCGCGATCTGGGCCTGGAAGGCCATCGCTTGGGAAGCCTCCGTCTCGGGATCGGCCTGGAGGCTGTGCTCGATCAAGGCCAGAAGGTTGGCGTAGGTCGTCTGCGCGTCGTTCAGGAGCGCTTCGAGGAGGGCTGGATCGTCGGGATTCGAAGGGGGAGGCGTCATGGCTGGTGGTCTCTTTCTCAGTAGGGTGTGTGAGAAGCGGCGGGGTGGGGCAGAGGACGTGACCGCGTCCGTCGCTCCACCATGAAAATCCCGACAGTTTCGAGAGAAACAGAATATGTGGGGCACGGCGGCGCGGACGCCGCCCCAACATGAAAATCCGGGCAGTCCACGCCACAACAGGTGGCGCGCCGCGGCGTAAACCCTGCTCTGCCCCACACTGCGCTTCTACGCTTCGACCCCGATGCTCAGTTCGGAAAGCGTTTGGCGCAGCCACTGGAGCGACTTCTCGATCATCGGCCCTCCTTGTCCCTCGCACTCCATGCTGAGGACGCCGTCGTAGCCGTTGTCGCGGAGGATCTCGAGGCAGCGGCGGATGTTGTCGGCGTTGACGCCGTCGCCCAGCGCGCAGTGGCTGACGGCGATTCCCGTCTGCCCTCCCCGCGCCACGGCGGCCAGCGATTCCGAGACGTCCTTGACGTGCACGTGGCTGACCTTGTCGATGAACCGTTCGAGGAAGGCCGGCGGGTCTTGACCGGCGATAAATGTGTTCCCCGTGTCCATGTTCAGGCGCAGATACGGACTGTCGACGAAGGCGAGCATGCGTTCCATCATATCGGGTTTCGTCGTGAAGTAGCCGTGCGGTTCGATGTTCACCGTGATCTCGTGCGCTTGAGCGACCTCGATGATCTGCTCGTAGCTCCGCTTCATGAGGTCCATCGCCTCTTCGTCCGTCAGGCCCTCGGGCCGGCGCATTCCGTCGGTGGTGTCGACGCGCGAGCACCCGACCAGGTTCGCCCATTGGATGGACTTCAGCACGTAGGGCACGCCGCGCACGGGGCCGTCCTTTCCGGACAAGGGGTACGCCGCGTCCACCTGGGAGAATCGCACGCCGTAGCCTTCCATCTTCTTGCGCAGCAGCAGCGGGTCTTCGTAGAGGGCCACGTGGGGCTGGTAGCCGAGGCCGTGTATCCAGCTCACGCCGTCGATCAGGCCGCACTCGATGTAGCGCACGGCGTTTCGTTGCGCCCATTGCAGGCACGCCTCGAAACCGAAATAGGCCGAGTTGAAGGCGTCGGTGTGGAATCCGATTTTCATGGTTCGTGCCTCCTGACGAGGGTTTGCGCGGTGGGGAGCCCGACGGGCCGACCCGGCGGGAATCTTCCCGGACTCCGTCCATCCGCGAATTGTGCGAACGTCACGAAGGAGCGCCTCTTGCGTCCGCTGCCGTCAGTTCCTCTCAGCCCGCCTTCAGCGGCCCCTTACTTGCCAGGGGCGACGCCGTTCCGGGCTTCGGGGGCGGGCGCGAGCCCTGCCGTCCAGGCGCAGCCGCGCCGAAAGAGTTCGCCCACCATCGGGCTCTCGAAGGCCTTCGCGTCATGGCCCAGCGGGCTGTGGAACACCCGGCCCTTGCCGTAACTGAAGGCAAACGCCATGGGGTAGTCCTTGCCGTCCACTTTCGAAGTCGCCGTGGCCAGAAGGTCGATGTCCCGGTCGCCCGCAAGGCAGGTGTAGAGCTCATCGACGGTCTCGAAGGACTCCATGCCACGCATAATGGGGTGTTTCGGGTTTGCGACATCGACGCGGAACGTCCCGTGGGGATCGTGCCCGCGCAGCTTGGGGTCCCAGACGCGGCCGGCCAGGTTGCGAAATTCCGGCCACTCCTGAAAGGCGCCGCAAGCGAAGTGGACAAGGATCAGGCCTTTCCCCTCCGCGACGAACCGGCGCAGGTTCTCCCGCGCCTTCGGCCCGGGATCGGGCGTCTCCCAATTCATGAAATGCAGAACGATGGCGTCGTAGGCGGCCAGCGCGGAGGACTCGAGGAACGCCGGGTCCTCGACTACGCGCACCTGAAGGCGCGGGTCTTCTTCGAGGTGTTTCCGCAGCACGGGAGTTGTCAGCCGCCAATTGTGACCCGGGTAGTCCTCTCCCGTGACGATTAGAACGGCGGCCGTCGAGGGTTCCGTCGCCACGGGCCGATCCGCCGCCGGCGAATCCTCCGCCGCGCCGCCGGCGTTTGCCTCTTCGCGAGGAGCGAGCTGCCTCTCTCCAGGCTCCCGCCCTCGAGCGGAGATTCCGATGGCCACGAGAAGGGCAAGCTGGAGGGTGGTTCGGAGAAAACGCGTCATTCTGCCATCCCTGGGCCGAGACGCGGGTCCCGAGAGGATTCCCTTACAGACACCACGGGCTCCGCATGGATCGCCTCAGAAAGCGGTTGGCGTCGTCATCGTTGACGAAGCGCTCGGCGCTCCAGTCCCAGGTCAGTTTGCGGCCCAGGCGGGTCGCCACGTCGGCAATGATGGTGACGGTCGTGGCGGCGTGGCCCGCCTCGACCGGCGCCGCGGGGTCGCGACGGCTGCGCACGCACTCGAGGAAGTTCGCATGGTGATCGTCGGACCGGTAGAGATGCTCTTCGTCCGGCTTGATCTCCGCGCTCAGCAGGGACCGCGGCTCGGCCCAGATGCCGCCGCGATTGACGTGGACCCAGCCCTTGTCGCCTTCGAAGCGACAGCCTTGAGCGTGATAGGCGTTGTCGGAGAAGCTCAGACGCGCGCCGTCGGGCGCCGTGCACGCGACTCGCCACGTCACCGACGTGTCGGCCAGGCCGTCTTCAGGGAAGGTGGCGCTCCCCTCGACTTCGAGAAGCCCCGAGGCGAGACTCGGCGCGCCCCACAGAGCGATGTCCACATGGTGGACGCCCCAAGACTGTATCCAGCCCACGCA
>DATKZW010000323.1:0-3138 GCA_035527775.1 Sumerlaeia bacterium
TGGTGCATCGCCCGAGCCGTCGGATCGGTTCTCGTCCAGACCTACCGCCCTCTGGAACTTCTCGTCGTCGACGACGCCTCGACGGACGATACGGCGAGCGTGCTGGAGGAACTCGAGGAAAAACGCCGCCGGCAGACAGGCGACAGCGGGATCTCCCTGGAGATTTTTCGCCGGGATGCAAGGGGAGGCGTGAGTGCGGCGCGCAACACGGGCATCCGCCACGCGCGGGGGGCGCTCATCGCCTTCCTTGATTCCGATGACGAATGGTTGCCGGAAAAGACCGTCCGCCAGGTCGCCCTCCACCTTCGGAATCCCGGTCTGATGCTGAGTCAAACGGGAGAGAAGTGGATGCGCCGCGGGGCATTCGTCAATCCTCCCAAGCGCCTCGAGAAGACCGCGGGCGACCTATTTGAGCGAAGCCTTGCCTTCTGCGCCGTGAGTCCCTCGGCCGTCATGCTCCGCCGCGAGATCTTCGACGACGTCGGCCTTTTCGACGAATCCTTTCCCGCTTGCGAAGACTACGAGATGTGGCTTCGCGTCACGCGCCGGCATGAGGTGGGTCTCGTGCCTCAGCCCCTGGTCGTGAAGCACGGGGGCCATGAGGACCAACTGTCCTCGACGGTCGAGGCCCTGGACCGGCTCCGCATCCGGGCCATCGCCGAGACGCTGCGGTCGAATCTCCTGAGCTCGGACCAGCGCGCTCTTGCGCTCGCCGCTCTGCAAACGAAGTGCCGGATCTACGGCGAAGGCTGTCGCAAACGCGGCCGCGAAGACGAAGCCCTCGAGATTCTCTCTCTCCCGGAACGTTTGCGGGAGGGAGTCGCCGAACCTCGGCGTCGGCGCGACCGCGGCAGGGATGTCTGGAGTTGACTTCGAAGGTCGGCCGACCTCAGAATGGCGTGAGCCCGGGAGACAACCGACTCTGAGCGGAGGGGGATCACCCATGGACGATCCGAAACGGGAGGCTGCCTTCCGCTGGTTGCTTCTGGCGCTGATCGCCCTGCTCGCGCCGGCAAGCGCGGTCTGGGCGCAGGAGGCGACCACCCGTGGAGAAAGCGCTCCCGCGCCGGCAAGAGAAGGCGCGGCGGAGCCGACGCCCCCCACCGCCGCAGAAACCCTGAGCAGCGTGCCGATCGAGGTGCAGGACGCCCCGAAGATCGTGTTCGACGCGACGGAGAAGAACCTGGGCGCCATGGAAGAAGGGGTGGTCGCGGACTTCCGCTTCGTCGTCGGCAACGCCGGGGCAAAGCCGCTGACCATACAGCGCGTGGAGAGTTCTTGCGGATGCGTACAGGTGCAAATCGAGAAAAGCGATCTGGCGCCGGGAGAACAGACCCGCATTGTCGGCGCCTTCAACTCCCAGAACCGCCCAGGCAAAAACACGCGCGCCATTGCGGTCCATTCAAACGACCCAGTCCAGCGCAAGGCAAACCTGCTTCTGAGGGCGCAAGTCTTGCGGCTCGTTGAGGTCGCCCCCGCGAGCGCCCTCTTTCGCGAGGTCGCCCAGAGAGCCGGCGCCGGCGTGAAACTGCGGATCGAATCGCGGCTCGAACCTCCGCTGGAGATCAAGAAGATACGGGTCCTCAACACGCGGGCCGTGACGGCGAGCGTGGTCAGTCGAGAGACGGTTCCCCTCCCCGAAAACGTCGCGGCCAGATCGGGCGAGGCTCCCTTAACGCGGATCGTACTGGAAGTCAACGTCAAGAAGGACGAGAAACTGGGGCCGTTTTCGGGCCAGCTCGTGCTGGAGACGAATTCCGAGAAACGCCCGCAGATCGGCATCCCCGTTTCAGGAAGAATAACGGGCGATCTGGTGGTCGAACCCAACGTACTGCGCTTTGGCGTCTTGTCGCCAGGCGACAGCGTGACCAAGACTTGCACGGTGAGAAGCCTGACGGGCCAGGCCTTCCGCATCGAGAACGTCGAAGCGGGCGATCTCCCCATCGCGTGGAAGCTCGCGCCCGCGGGCGAGAGCGGAAGCCAAACGCTCCAGCTGACTCTAACCGTCCCGGAGCGCCCCAGGGGGGTCTATCGAGGCTACCTGGAGATCGAGGTCGATCATCCGACGCAGCAGAACCTGAGAGTGGTGGCCGTCGCCACGGCGAGGGGCAGCTGAGCCTCCCTGGCGCGGGGGGACGCCCATCCTTTACCGTTGGAGATGCAGCGCGTTGCCGGCTGTCATGCCAAATCGCCTGATCCTCCAAGTCCTCATCATCTTCGCGCTGGGCCTGGTCGCGGCGAGCGTGAGTCGCTCGAAACTCGACGCTCCCCCCGCCGTGGTCTTCCGACGCGCGGCGATCCGACCCCGCGTGAGCGCGCCGCCTGAGTCCGCTCTTTCGGAACCCTCGGGGACTTCCGCCACGCAGACCGGCCCGACCCGTGATGAAGAAGGCCGGACGATCGTTCTTCAGGTCACGACCGAGCAGGCGCAAGCGCTTTACGACGGCGGCGAAGCCCAGTTCGTCGCCGCGCAGACGGGAGAACAATACCGGGAAGGCCATATCCCGGGCGCCGTCCATCTGGTCCTAAGCGGATTTTCCTGGGGTTCGGCGCCGGGGCTGGACTCCCTCATCCCCGAGCTTCCCGTGGTCGTGTATTGCAGTGGCGTGTATTGCGATTCCTCGGAACGAGTTGCGCGCCGCCTGGTGATGCTTGGGTTCGAGGACGTGCGCGTGTTCGAGGAGGGGTTCGCGGCGTGGAAGACGGCCGGCTACCCGGTCGAAGCGGGCAAGGAGGACAAGGATGACTGATCTCGGCCAAGCGCGCGCCGCGGTGGAACGGTCCGGCGCTCGGGCGTGGCTCCTGACGGCAGTCCGTTGCCTTTTGGGCGGTTTGTTTGTTTTCGCCGCGGTCGCCAAGATTCTCGCTCCCTACGACTTCGCCGAAGTCATGGCGAGCTACCGAATCCTCCACGAGGATGTCGTGTTTGACGCGTCGCTGGTGATCGTTTGGCAAGAGCTCTTCTGCGGCGCGCTCCTGTTGCTCGGATTCTACACGCGCGCGGCGGCCGTCATCGGGTCGGGAATGCTGGCAATCTTTTCTCTCGCCCTTCTCAGCGCTTATGCGCGCGGGCTCCAAATGGACTGCGGGTGTTTTGGCCCTCTCGTCGAAAGCAGCATTTCGCTCGGGTCTTTGGCG
>DATKZW010000324.1:0-2330 GCA_035527775.1 Sumerlaeia bacterium
GTCATCGACGTCGACGGCGATCACGGCGCGCGCGCCGCTGAAGGCGGCCCCCGCGACCACGCCGAGGCCGATCGCGCCGCAACCGAACACCGCGACAACGTCCGACTCGCCGACCCGCCCGCGCCCGACGGCGTGAAACCCGACGGACATGGGTTCGACCAAGGCCAACTCCCGGGTCGAAAGCCCCTCGAAGGCAAACACCTTCTCCCACGGAACCGCCAAATGCGACGCCAGCACGCCGTCGCGCTGGACGCCCAGCGTCTGATTGTCGCGGCAACAGTTCGTTCGTCCCTGGCGGCATGACGGGCATCTGCCGCACGCCGTATAAGGCGAAATCGTGACCCGCATGCCGGGCTGAATGCTCTCCGGCACGCCCCCGGCTACCGTTTCCACCACGGCGCCCACCTCATGCCCCGGTATTCGCGGGTACGACACCATGGGGTTCACGCCGCGGAAGGTCGAAAGATCCGACCCGCAGAAACCGACGTGGCAGATCCGCAGCAAGACTTCTCCCTCCCCGGGGATTGGGTCCGGGATTTCTCGGAAGGACACTCTGCCTGGGGCGTCGATGACGAGCGCGTTCATGGGAAGTCCTTTCCTGGCGCCGCGACAGAGGAAGCAGCTGCGAACGTCGAGGGACCTTCGGGTGGGCGAGGGCAAGATGCCCCCGCCACAGCGGGCGAGACGCCCGCGCTGATTGCTCTTTCCCGCCAGAGCCACATCCGTCCCTTGTGGATCAACCCCTAGAGCTTGTAAGCCTCACGGGCCGTTCCGCCCAGGATCCAGTCCTGCTCGGTCGGGGATAAGGCGAAAATGAAGCCTTTGACAATGCTGAACCACTTTCCGTAAGGACATGCGACCTCGCACACCGGCCAGTCCGATCCGAACGCCAGACGCCGCGGCCCGAAGGCCTCGAGAACCACGTCGAAGTAGGGCCGCAGTTGCTCTTCCGTCCACGCCGCGTAGTCCGCCTCGGTGACCATTCCGGAGACTTTGCAGACGACGTTCTCGCGCCGGCCCAGTTCCATCATGCCCTTCCGCCAGGGCGAAAGAACGTTCTCCCTGATGCGCGGTTTCGCGATGTGGTCCACGATAAACCGCTGCTCGGGGTGGCGATCGACGAACTCGATGGTCGCGGGCAGGTGGCGCTCGAAAATGAGGATGTCATAGGCAAGGCCGTACTCGCGGAGCATCCGAACCCCGGCGTTGAAGTCCTCGCGCAACGCGTGGGCGTCGTCCGGCTCGTCGTGAAGGACGTGGCGCACGCCCTTGAATTTCGGATGCGGCGCGAACCGGTCGAGACACTCGCGCACGCCCGGGTCCGCGAGCGGGACCCATCCGACCACGCCGCGCAGGAAGTCGTGCTCGCCGGCCATGTCGAGCAGCCACTGCGTCTCCTCGACGTTCTGGCGCGCCTGCACGCTGACGACTCCGTCCACGCCGGCGGCGTCGATGACCTTCTTGAGATCAGTTGGCAGGAAATCGCGCCGGATCTTCGCCATCGCGTCGTTGATCCAGCCGTACTCCTTCGTGTTGTACTTCCAGAAATGATGATGCGCGTCGGCTATCATGCGTGCGCTCCCCTCTCTTGCATGCGGCCCGGACTCGGTCTTTCCGGAGGAACGACGAACTATGGCGCGCGGTATGACGCCACGACCTCCGGGTCGTTGTTCTCGGGCCTTCCTTGGGGCCACGTCGCGTTATGGATCGGCTTGAGAATATCGAGGACTTCCGAGAGAAGGTCCTCGTCCATCGGTTCGCTGATCGTTTGAACGTTCTGGCGCACGCGCTCGGCCTTCGTTGTGCTGGCCAGGCAGGTGTGGATGTTGGGATTGGCGACCGCAAACTGCAGGGCCAGCTTGCTCAGGTCCGCGCCTTTCTCCCGGCAGTAGCGCGCCGCCTTCGCGCAAGTCTCCCGAACTTCCACGGGCGCGGGATGCCAGTGGGGCGGGCCTTGGATCGTCAAGAGACCCATGGAGAGAGGCGCCGAGGAGATGATGCCCAGATCCTTCGCCTGGAAGTCGGCTATGTAGTCGTCCAGCGACGTGTCGTTCAGGCAGTAGTGACAGTACGATTGGATCGTGTCCACCTCCGCTTCGGCGCTCACTCGCTTCAGGAGGGGGAGGGGCAAGGCCGTGACGCCGACGTACCGGACCTTCCCCTGCCGCCGGGCTTTTCGCAGCGCCGGGATCGTCTCGTTGACGATCTGCGCCGCGTCGCCGAACTCCATGTCGTGGACCTGGACCACGTCGATCGCGTCGATGCCGAGACGCTGAAGACTCTCCTCGACGCTGGCGAGCACGCGCTTCTCCGAGAAATCGAAGTCCTCG
>DATKZW010000325.1:0-3055 GCA_035527775.1 Sumerlaeia bacterium
CGCCCCCCGAGACGCCGCATCGCTCCAGGCGTGAAGGATTGAGGGGACTTCACGGATCTGTCGAACCGCTCTTGCAATCTTGCTTCGAGATGGCATAGGTTTGCCCAGCGGCTGTCCCGCTGGGGGCTCACGGGTGAGAGGTTAGACCGCATCGGATTCTCTTGAAGCGGGCGAGGATTTGCATCCATTAGGGAAAACAGACCTGGGCGCCATCGAGAATTGATCCCCCGCATCCTGACAAGCCTGCTTTTTTTCGCCGTTCTTCTGTTCGGTCTGTTCTCGAGCTGGCCGGGCGCCGGTTACGTCATTCTCGCCATGGTGGGGTTGGCCACCTGGGTCGGCACGCACGAGTACTACAACCTGGCGCGACGGCTCAAGGTGCGTCCCTCGCCCTGGCCGGGGCACTCGATCGCTTTGGCCTTTCTCGTCGACGCCTATTTCTTCGGGTTCGACCACTTCGTTCACCTGTTCATCGCCTGCTTCTGGCTGCTTCTTTTCACGCAGGTCTTCTTCAAGAAGGTTGACCGCGCGATCGTCAACATGGCCTGTTCCATTTTCGGCAGCGTGTACGTCGGTGTGCCCATGGCGATCCTCCTCTTCCTGTTCAAGCACGCCGAGACCTGGGGGTTTGCTCCCCCTCAGGCGCCCGCCTACGCGGGCGGCAATCTGGTGATTTTCCTGATCGCCACGTCGTGGGCGACCGACATCGGCGGCTACTGTTTCGGCAAACCTTTTGGCCGCCACAAGATGACGCCGGCCCTGAGCCCCAACAAGTCGATCGAAGGTTTCGTGGGAGGCGTGGCGCTCGCCGTCCTCGCCGGCGTCCTCCTGCGACTGTTCTGGCCCGGCCTTGACGCGATGATCGGCTGGAGGGAGGCGATCGGTCTCCCCGTTCTCTTCAGCGTCCTCGGCACGGTGGGGGACCTCGCGGAATCCGCTTTCAAACGCGACGCCGGCGTGAAAGACTCCGGACGGACGTACACGGGCCACGGCGGCATGCTCGACATTATCGACAGCATCCTGCTCTGCGCGCCGGTCTTCTATCTCTATCTGGAGATGACGCGGGGGTGAAGCGATGCTCACCCGTTTTGATCTCGTCTACTACCTCGCCGCGCCGATAGCGCTTCCCTACTTCGCCTACCGCGCCGTTCGGCGCGGCAAATACCGCGAGAGCGCCCGCGGCATGCTCGGCTTGGGCCTTCCCGACCGCGACCACCGCCATCGCTACCGCAACGGGTCGATCTGGATCCACGCCGTGAGCGTCGGCGAGACCGTGGCGGCCAAGTCCATCGCGCCCCACGCCGCGGAGATCGCTCCCGGACTCCCCCTCGTGGCGACCACGATCACGGAGACGGGCCAGGCGCACGCGCGCAAGATCCTGACCGAAGCGGCCGAGGTCAGCTACTTCCCCGTCGATCTCTCCTGGAACGTCCGTCGCTTTCTGCGCTGCTTCAAGCCGCGCGTCTTCATCATGATGGAAACCGAGCTCTGGCCGAATTTCCTCACCCTCGCGGCCAAGGGCGGCGCTGAGATCTTCATGGTCAACGGCAAACTCTCGGAGAAGTCGTTCCGCGGTTACCGACGCGGGCGCGCCGGCCTTAGACCCGCCTTCAACGCCATCCGCGCCTTCTGCATGCAGACCGAGGCGGACGCCGAGCGCATGCGCGAGCTGTGCGGGCGGCCGGGGGACGTATACGTCACCGGGAACTGCAAGTTCGACGTTCCCTTCGCGGTCTTGTCGCCTGAAGCGGCCGAGGGCGTGCGCCGGCAGTACGGAATCGGGCCGCCCCGCCCCTGCGTCGTCGTCGGCAGCACCCATCCGGGCGAAGAGGAAATCGTCCTTGACGCCTTCGCCGAGGCGAGGCGGACGATTCCGGACCTGCAGATGATCCTTTCGCCGCGTCATCCCGAGCGGTTCCAGGAAGTCGCGACGCTTTGCCGGAAACACAAGGCCGGTTTTGAGGTCTCGCGCGCCACGGCGCCGCGCGTCGAATCGCCCGACGTCCTCGTTCTCGACACGATGGGCGAATTGGCGCGAGTCTACGGGCTCGGCGACGTGGCGGTCGTGGCGGGCAGCTTCGTCCCCATCGGCGGCCACAACCTCCTCGAGGCCGCCGCCCACGCCGTCCCCGTCGTCGTCGGCCCCCACATGCGCGCCCAGAAGGAGATCGACCGTCTTTTCGTGGGGGGCGAGAGCGGCTGCGTGCGTTGCGACGCGACGACCCTGGCCGCGACGCTCGTCAACCTCTTCCGCGACCCCGCTCGACGCCGGGAGATCGGCGCCCAAGCGCGCCAGACGGCTGAAAAGAACCAAGGCAGCGCCCCGGCGAGCGTCGAGGTGATCAAGAGATACCTGGGGAGATGAAAGATTGTCGCGAGTCACCGTTCAGCAATAACAGGAGGAAATGAAGCATGAGCAAGTTCAATGGCTTGGGCATGAGTATGGGGGACCTTTCCCGCCTCTCGCGGGCGAAGACAAGGTCGATCAGCGCGGAAAACCCGACCGGCGAGAAAGGCAAAGCCGGGACGGCTGAGGCGGACCCCAACGGTCCGGCGCGGGAGCTGGGAGTCGGCTGGAAATGCCGTCCCTGCAAAGGCGACATCCAGCCGGGCGAAGTCTTCACCGTCGCCGACATTTCGGGACCCGGCGCAATTCAAAGCATGTGGCTCGGCGGGAACGTGACAAGGGACTTCATCCTCCGGATCCACTGGGACGGGCAGGACCGCCCTTCCGTTGAGACTCCCCTTTGCGATTTCTTTGCCGCGCCGTGGATCAAGTTCGACGACGGGGGGACGAAAGGGCCGTTGATCCGCGTCAACTCCTTGCCGGTCGTCGTGAATCCCAATCGGGCGCTGAACTGCTTTTGGGAGATGCCTTTCAGGAAGCAGTGCAAGATCACTATCGAGAACCTCCACCCCAAACAGGCTAAATGCTGTTTCTACCAGATCAACTACACCCTGACGGAAGTCCCCGACGACTGCGCTTACTTCCACGCCCAGTTCCGTCGGGTGAATCCCTTGCCATACCAAGGGGTCTACACGATTGTGGACGGCG
>DATKZW010000326.1:0-2257 GCA_035527775.1 Sumerlaeia bacterium
CGCTTGCCCTCGGGGGAGCCGCTTTTCACAGCGCCCCCCCCGGCTTCCCTCAGGGAGATCGGTTGGACCGAGGCGCAGCGCCAGGCGCTTCTTGACGGGTTTCGCGGCGTCGTCGAGGACCCGGTGATGGGGACCGCGCGCCACGCTCATTTCGACCCCGCCATGCGAGTGGCGGGCAAGACCGGTTCGGCCGAACACGGCCTAGAAGGCCCCCCTCATGCCTGGTTCGTCTGTTTCGCGCCGTGGGACGATCCCGAGGTCTGCGTAGTCGTTCTTCTGGAGAACGCGGGCCACGGCGGCGAGGTGGCCGCCCCCGTCGCTCGAGGAGTGCTCGAAAAATACTACGCGTTGAAGGCTCTCCGAGACATGGCGCCCCGCGCCGCCGATTCCGGCGCGGGGCTCGCGAAAGGGCCGACGGGGTCGGTGAAGGCCGACGGGGTCGGTGAAAGCGATACTAGCGAGGTTTCAGAAGGAAGAGCGCCCGGATCGCGCCCGGAGGGCGCCGCGCTCTAAGCGCGCGCTCTAAGCGGGAGACGCACTGCCTCCGCCAACGGCTGAACCGGCGCCCGGCTTCCCGGAAGCCGCATCGAGCTCGTCCTGGTCCGGGCCGACGGGATCGGCGAATCGGCCGGAGACCTCGAGCTCGTTTCTCAGTTCCTTGCCGATCCGGAAGGTCACAACCTGGCGCGCCGGAATGGGGTACTCCACCTTGTCGCGGGGGTTTCGGCCGACGCGCTCTCTGCGCGTCTTGACCTGGAACACGCCGAAATCGCGAATCTCCAGGCGCCGGTATTCGCAGATGACCTCTTTGAGGCTGTCGAGAACGCCATCAACCACCACGAGCGCCTCGCCGTCCTTGATCTGGAGTCTGCGGCCCACCTCTTTGACAATGTCGGCTTTGATCATGTCTGCCTCCCTCGAGACGCAGCCCCATTGGTTTTCCTCAGGGCAGAGATTCTAAGAACCGATCCCCGCTTTGGCAAGTGTTTTCTGGGAAGACGATTCGCGGATTCCGGTTCACCGGCCTCATCGGCCAGATACGGAGCCCGCAGGCTTCCGCTCTAGGATGTCGTTTCTCCGACCCCATCGGCCACTTCGACCTCGAACATCGACGTCAGTCGAAACAACTCAAAAACGTGCCGCATTTCCTCCCTGGGAACCGTCACCCGGATCGTGCCTCCTTGTTTCTGCAGCGCCTTGAACACCCCCAGAACCACGCCCACCACCAGCGACGAAACCACGGGCAGAGCAGTCAGATCGATCCGCGCCATCTTTTCCTGGCCCCCCAATTCGCGCCGGAACTGCTCGACCCAGGTTCCCGAGGCCGTGACATCTGGCAAAGACGCGATCCGCACAAGAAGCTCGTCGGAGCTGATGCGCTCGATCTCCATGAGGGCATTCCCGTTCGCCGTCCAGAAAGAGCCGCGTCTGACCGCGTTTCATCCGTCACTGGGGAGACGCCGGCAGGGACCCGCCGCCCGCGCCGCGGTGAGTTCCGTATCACTAATACACACGAGCCGGCGACTCCGCAACCGCAATCTGCCCCCAAGGGATTTCACCGACGGGGTCGGTGAATCGGTTTGCACTCGCCCCCCTTTTCCTCTATACAGGCAAGGCCGGCCCGGGCCTCTCGACGACTGACGGTCGAGAGGTCCGGCCGGCACAGCAACAACACAGCAACGACACAGAGGGCGCCCGAATGACCGAAGCAAGACTGGGGAACGCCGTGGGACCCGAAGAGCGTCAAGAATGGACAGCCCCAAGGAACGGCGGAGGAAAGACCTGCAACGCGCCTGCTGGCAGCCTGGGTCCAGGATCTCTGGTTCTGCGGCGCCTCCTCTGCTTGGTTCTCTTCTGCGTCTTCGGGGGAAGCCCGATCAACGCGGCCGAAGGCGCGTCTCAGACCGTCGTTCTCCAGCCGAGCTGGCAAGAGGCGATGACGGCGACGCGCGATGGCATGGAGCGCGCCGGGGCCGAGCCGACGACAACGGCGCTCCGGTCGGCGTGCGAGCAGGTCTGGAGCGATTTTCCCACGCAGAGCGACTGGTTTCTCCAGGACGGCGTGAGTCTCGAGAAGTGGCTGAGCCGCCCTCAGGGGGTTCCGACCGACCGCTTGGAGGGGCTTCTGTTGGAGGGGCTTCTGGATGAAGTGGGACCCCGCGCCGACGACCTCCGGTCGCAATGCAACCGGCTCCGCGACGCCGGAGCGGCGACGAGCGACTCGCGCTGGCTGTCTCTTTACGCAAAGGCGCGCGAG
>DATKZW010000327.1:0-2839 GCA_035527775.1 Sumerlaeia bacterium
TCGACCCCGATCCCCCGAGCCCATCAGAAGTTGCGACCCTCTAGACCATTGGGGCGCACGTAGAGTCAAGTCCTGAGAATGCGCGGGATAGGGGCTTGCGGAGGAGATCAGGCGTTTTGGCGGACACGCAGTCGGCATGCACGGGCTTGCGGATTCCACACTTGACAATCCTGCGACGCGGCTCTTACATTGTCTTGCCTCGAACGCCGCAGGTGACAAGAGACCTGCGGACGGAGGGGTCGGACCCGGCGGACCCGAACCGCGGGCGCCTGTGCCAACATAGGGGCCAGTTGGGCGGAAAGGGTGTGCATCGCGGCCTCCGCCGGGGGGCGGCTTACCCCCGTCGCTCGGTGGCGAGGATCAGAACCGAGGGCGCCTGTCGCGTTCAGGCGCCAGAATCCGAAAGCGAAGAAATGAGGACCCCGTTCGCATGAAAGTGCCCTTTATCGATCTCCAACCCCAACACCAGGACTTGATGGGCAAGATTATCCCCGCCATCGAGCAGGTTTTCGCGGAGAGTTCCTTCATACTCGGTCCGGCGGTCGAGCAATTGGAAGGCGCCGTGGCCAAGATGTGCGGCGTGCCGCACGCCGTGGGAGTCAATTCCGGCGCTGACGCCCTCCTGATGTCGCTGAAAGCCCTGGGCGTTGGGCAGGGCGATGAGGTCGTCGTCCCCACTTTTGCCTTTGTTGCCGTCGCCAACGTCGTGGTCCGCATCGGCGCCCGCCCCGTTTTCGTGGACGTGGACCCCCTGACTTACAACATGGCCATCGACAGCGTCAATCAGGCTATCACGTCCAAGACCAAGACCATCATCGCGGTTCACATGTTCGGCCAAGCGTGCGATCTCGCCCAGCTCATGCAACTGGCGAACGCCCACGGCATCTTCCTGGTCGAGGACGTCTCCCAGGCCATGGGCGGACGCATCGGCAACAAGTACCTCGGGACCATGGGCGTGACCGGTTGCTTCAGCTTCCATCCCACCAGCAATCTCGGCGGCGCCGGCGACGGCGGCATGATCGTTACCCACAACGACGAAGTGGCTGACCGCGTCAGGCGCTATCGCGACCATGGCCGAAGAGGGGCGGACGGGAGCTTCGAGGATATCGGTTACAACAGCCGTCTCAGTTCCATCCAAGCGGCGATTCTCCGGACCAAACTGGAAGAGCTCAACGAACTGATTGCCGATCGCGTCGAGAACGCTCGGTTCTACACCGAGCTCCTGCGGGAAGCCAACATCCAGCTCCCCGACTTCTACGAGCGCGGCGAGCACACCTACAATCTCTTTACCGTCCAGTGTGAAAACCGGGACGCCCTACGACGATTCCTCGCCGAGCGCGAGATCTCGACGGGTCTCCACTATCGCCGGCCCCTCCATCTGGAGCCCTGTTTCAGCTACCTCGGCTATAAGGAAGGGGACTTTCCCGTGGCCGAACTCCTTTGCGAGCGCGTTCTCCAGTTGCCCGTTTTCCCCGGCATAAAGAAGAAGGCATTGGAGGAAGTGGCCATCTCCATCCACGAGTTCCAGGCCGTTCGTGCGGCGGAGGCCGAGTGAGGGGCGCTTGGGCGCCCGACGATCCGGCGGATGAAACGGGGAGGTCCAACGGGATACGGTTTCCCGCCCAGCTTTCCTTGGCGTCAACATCGTGGGCATTTCGACCAAAGACCGCCAGCACATGCGCCAAGCGATTGAACTTGCCGCATGCGCGAGGGGGCGCACTTCGCCCAACCCGATGGTGGGCGCCCTCCTTGTCAGGGATGATCGGATTCTTGGGCGGGGCTACCACCACGGCCCCGGCTTGCCTCACGCGGAGATCGAGGCAATGAACGACGCCGGCGGCGAACTGCGCGGCGCCACCTTGTATGTGAGTCTCGAACCGTGCTGCCATCAGGGGCGCACCCCTCCATGCACCGACGCCATTCTCGAGGCGGGCATCGTTCGAGTCGTGGCCGCCATGATGGATCCCCACCCCTTGGTCTTCGGCGGCGGGCTGCGCCGCCTGCGCTCAGCCGGCGTCGAGGTGGACTGCGGGGTTCTGGAAGGCGAGGCCCGGCGACTGAACGAGGCGTTCGTCACCTATCATCTGAAGAAGCGCCCTTTTACCATTGCGAAGTGGGCGATGACCCTGGACGGGCGCACGTCCACCGACACCGGCGACTCGCGCTGGATCAGCAACGACGCCTCCCGGGAATACGTCCACGAACTGCGAAGCACGGTTGACGCCATCGCCGTCGGAGTCGGGACAGTCGTTTACGACAATCCCCGGCTCAACGTAAGGCTCAAAGGTTTTGACCGCAAGCAACCGGCGCGCGTCATCCTCGACGGGCGGCTTCGCATCCCCTTGGGCGCCCGGTGTCTCAAGACCAGCGGAGGGGAGAACATTATCCTGACGACCCCTCATGCCTCCGAGGAGCGGATTGAGCGTCTCAGAGCAGAGGGCCACACCGTCCTGGTTGTTCCGGGCAAGCGCCGGATTATTGCCGTGGACAAAGCGCTTGAGACTCTCGCTCAGCGGGGCATCCAGTCGGTCCTCGTCGAGGGCGGGCGCGAGATACACACCTCGCTCCTGCGGGCGGGTCTGGCAGACAAGGTCGTCATCTTCGTCGCTCCGCAGATCGTCGGCGGCGGGAGGCAGACCTCCCCCACTTTCGACCTGGGCGTCACACGCATGAAGGCAGCCATGAACCTGAAGAACGTCGCAATCCGCGTCTTCGGTCCCGACGCCTGCATCGAAGGATACCTGAACCCGCCGCCCGCTTTCCCGAGGTCTCTCTCCTTCTGAAACTCCCGAAGACCGGTCTGCCTTTCAGTAGAGGACAATGTCCTCGGGCATCATGA
>DATKZW010000328.1:0-4572 GCA_035527775.1 Sumerlaeia bacterium
CATGCCCCAGCGAGCCTACGTGGACCCGCGATTCCCCATGACCGTCATGGACGTGGCGCTGATGGGACGCGTCGGCGCCGGGCGGCCCGTGGGACCTTATGGGCGAGCGAATCGGATGAAGACGGAGGCGGCCCTCGAAGAGGTGGGGCTCGCGGACCTAAACAAACGTGCGTTCTCCTCCCTGTCGGGCGGCCAGCAGCAGCGCGCGTTCCTGGCCCGAGCCCTCGCGTGCGAGCCCGAGATCCTGCTTCTCGATGAGCCGATGGCCAACTTGGACCTGGCTGTCGAGAGCGAGATCCTCAGTCTTCTGCGGAAGCTCAACGAGCGACTCACGGTCGTTCTCGTCTCGCACGATTTTGGCTTCGTCTCCAAACTGACCAAGCGCATCGTTTGCGTGAACCGCGTCGTCCGAAGCCATCCAACGGCGGAGATCACGGCGGAGATCCTCCGGGAGATGTACGGGGAAGAGATCCACATGGTCCGCCACGATCGCCACGACCCCGGGCGCCAGCCTGGGCAGGGCGTCTGAGAAGTGTGGAACAGCCGCCCTCGGCTGTTATGAAAAGTGTGGAACAGCCGCCCTCGGCTGTTAAGGGAGACCGTCGCGAATGCGGGAATTCTGGGAGGCTTTGCTCGAGTACCCCTTTCTGCGCCACGCCGTCCTGGCCGGCCTCCTCGCGGGAATCGCCTGCGGGGTGGTCGGCTCCTACGTCGTGGCGCGGCGCATCAGTTACATCGCCGGCGGGATCGCTCATTGCGTCCTCGGGGGGATGGGGGCGGCGCGCTACTTCGAGACGGTCCACGGCTGGCGCTGGGCGACGCCGTTGTTGGGCGCGTTGGGGGCCGCCCTTCTGGCGGCCGTCATCATCGGCGTCGTCAGCCTTCGCGCAAAGGAGCGTGAGGACACGGTGATCGGCGCGCTCTGGGCCATCGGTATGGCGATCTGGGTATAGTTTATCTCTCAGACGCCCGGCTACAACGAAGACCTCATGAGCTACCTTTTCGGCAACATCCTCATGGTCTCGCGCGGGGACCTCTGGCTGATGGCGGGCCTCGACCTTCTGGTTCTTGGCTGCGGGCTCCTCTTCTACAATCAACTCCTCGCCGTCTGTTTTGATGAGGAGTTCGCGCGGGTCCGCGGGGTGCGCGTCGAGCTCATCTATCTGCTTCTCTTGTGTTTGACGGCCCTTACCGTCGTGCTGCTGGTGACGGTGGTCGGCATCATTATGGTAATCGCTCTTCTCACCCTTCCCGCCGCCGTGGCCGGTTTCTTCACCCGCACGTTGTGGCAGATGATGCTTCTCGCCGTCATTCTGAGCGCCGTGTTTGCGAGCGCGGGGCTGGCGCAGAGCTACGCCTGGGACATCCCGCCCGGAGCGACGATTATCCTGGTCGCGGGCCTCGCGTATGTCGCTGGAGGCTTGTTTTCGCATTTTTTTCGCTTGCGTCGACGTTCCCGTCCTGCTACGGTTCACCCTCGGCGGTGAGGAACGTCGCGATGCCTGCGAGAAGCGAAACGAGAGAGACCAGACTGCCGGCTTCCCATCCGCGCCCTTCCCAATCCGGGAGCGGCCCGCGGGGCGCCCGTCCGCTGAGAGTCATCGGCGCGTCGGAGCATAACCTCAAGAATATCAACGTTACAATCCCGAGGAACTCGCTCACCGTCATCACCGGCTTGTCGGGCTCGGGCAAGTCGTCCCTGGCGTTCGACACCATCTACGCCGAAGGCCAGCGGCGGTACGTCGAGAGCCTGTCCTCCTACGCGCGCCAGTTTCTCGATCAGATGCAGAAGCCCAACGTCGAACACATCGAAGGTCTCTCGCCCGCCATCTCGATCGAGCAGAGGGGCATCAGCAAGAACCCCCGGTCCACCGTCGGCACGGTCACGGAGATCTACGACTATTTGCGCATCCTTTACGCCAGCATCGGCAAGCCGCACTGTCCCGAATGCGGCCACGCGCTCGAAGGACAGACCGTGCAGCAGATCGTCGACCGGATACTGGCCTACCCGGAGGGAACTCGCTTTCTCGTGATGGCGCCCGTCGTGCGCGGGCGGAAGGGGGAGTACGGCGCGCTCTTCGATCAAGCCCGACGCGAGGGCTTCACGCGGGCGATGGTCGACGGGGAGATCGTGGATCTCGAGACGCCTCCCAGGTTGAACAAGAAACTAAAGCACGACGTTTCCGTCGTCATCGACCGTCTCATCATGCGGGAGGATCTGCGCCAGCGGTTGACCGATTCCATCGAGATCGCGCTGAAAAAGGCGGAAGGGCTCGTCGCCGTCCAGATCGTGAAGGGCCGCGGGGGGGGCGAACCCCCTCAGGTGTTCAGCGAGTCGATGGCGTGTCCCGTCCACGGCCCCAAACTCGTGGAACTGACGCCTCGCATGTTCTCCTTCAACAGTCCCTATGGCGCGTGCCCTCGCTGCAAGGGGATCGGCAGCATGCTCGAGGTGGACGAGGACCTCGTCGTCCCTGACCGGTCGAAGAGCATCAGCGAGGGCGCGGTCGTCCCGTGGGCAAGCTTCTTCGTGACGAAGTCGGGGGAGCCGTTGCAGCGCGGGAGCATGGCGTGGAGCGCGCAGCAGATTCGCAGTTTGTGCAAGGCTCATAAGATCGACTTGGCCAAGCCCCTTGGCCAACTGTCGAAAACGCATCAGCAACTTCTTCTCTACGGCAGCCGCGGCAAGAAATACCGCGTGCGCTACGAATCGAGGAGCGGCAGTAAGTTCGAGGGCGATCTGACGTGGGAAGGCCTGATCCCGCAGATCGAGCGGCGCTGGCGCGACACCGATTCCGAGGCGGCGCGCGAACACTGGGGGCAGTTCTTCAGCGACCGGCCTTGCAGTGAGTGCGGCGGCGCGCGCCTTCGCGCCGAGACCCGCGCCGTCACCCTGCATGGGCTGGGCATTGCCGAGTTCAGTCAGCTGTCGGTCGAGGCGGCGCTCGAGTTCCTCACAGAAACCGAATTCACGAGTCGGGAAAAGGAGATCGGCATGCAGGCGATCAAGGAGATCGCCGACCGCCTGCGATTTCTGACGAACGTCGGACTGAGCTACTTGACCCTCGACCGTACGGCTCGCACCTTGGCGGGGGGCGAAGCGCAACGGATCCGCTTGGCCACGCAGGTGGGATCGCAGTTGGTCGGGGTTCTCTACATCTTGGACGAGCCGTCCATCGGCCTGCACCACCGCGACAATCGCCGTCTGCTCGACACTCTGAAGCAGCTGCGCGACATGGGCAACACCGTCATCGTCGTCGAGCACGACGAAGAGACCATTCGTTCGGCCGACTACGTCGTCGATCTCGGCCCCGGCGCGGGACGGCTCGGAGGCGAGGTCGTGGCCGTTGGGGCGCCCAAGGACATCGAGGCGAATCCTCGTTCTTTCACGGGCCAGTACCTCGCGGGGAAGAAGCGGATCGAGATTCCCTCGTCGCGCCGCCGCGCCGAAGAGGGGCGCGAGATCGTCGTGGAGGGCGCCGCGGAACACAACCTGAAGGGGATCGACGTTCGTTTTCCGCTAGGGCTTTTCATCTGCGTGACGGGCGTCTCCGGGTCGGGAAAATCGACGCTGGTCAACGACATCCTGTTCAGGCGCCTTTCGAACCATTTCTATACGAGCACTCACCACCCGGGGCGCCACCGCGCCATTCGGGGTCTCGATTGGATCGACAAGGTCGTCAACGTCGACCAGTCGCCCATCGGCCGCACTCCGCGTTCCAATCCGGCGACCTACATCGGGCTTTTCAGCCTGATCCGCGATCTTTTCTCGCGCCTGCCCGAGGCCGCCGTCCGGGGGTACAGGCCGGGTCGTTTCTCGTTCAACGTCAAAGGGGGGCGCTGCGAGAATTGCCGCGGCGACGGCCTGATCAAGATCGAAATGCACTTCCTGCCGGACGTCTACATCGAGTGCGAGGTGTGCAAGGGACGGCGTTTCAACCGCGAGACGCTCGAGATCGTGTACCGCGGCCGCAGCATCGCCGACGTCCTCGAAATGACCGTCGAGGAGGCACTCGAGTTCTTCGAGAACGTCCCGGCCGTCCGCGCCAAACTGCAGACCCTCTATGACGTCGGGCTCGGCTACATTCATCTCGGCCAGCCCGCAACGACCCTTTCCGGAGGCGAGGCGCAGCGCGTCAAACTCTCGCGCGAACTCAGCAAACGCGATACGGGCCGCACCTTGTACATTCTCGACGAGCCGACTACGGGGTTGCATTTCGACGACATTAAGAAACTGCTCGAGGTCCTGAATCGTCTCGTCGACGCGGGCAACACGGTCATCGTGATCGAACACCACCTCGACGTCATCAAGACGAGCGACTGGATCATCGACCTTGGTCCCGAAGGAGGCGACGCGGGAGGCGCCGTCGTTGCGGAGAACACCCCCGAGGAGATCGTGAAAGCCGCGGGAAGCTACACGGGCCGGTTCCTGCGCGACGCGCTCGACGGGAAGCGGCGCACGGAGACCGGGCCGGAAAGCGGCGCGAGGAAATCCATGAGGCATGCGGGTTAGGCTTGAAACCCGCAAGGCGGACTGATAGAAGCAAGCGACGGGCGCGGGGCGTTCTAGGG
>DATKZW010000329.1:0-10555 GCA_035527775.1 Sumerlaeia bacterium
CCTGGCCGCCCTCGCACTCGATATAGAGGCCCCGCCGCGGCGCCCCCTTCTTTTCCGGCAGCGCCAAAGCCCCTTCCAAGATAATCCCTTGCCTTACGTCGAACGTATTGTCGAGCATAACAATCGACCTGTCGCCGCCGCCGGTTTCGGCGCCTCCGACGGGCGCCTTCACGCCGATGGCCTCGTGTTTCATCTTCTCGTTGCCCTTCCAGCATCCCAGCCGCAGCGTGCCTTCCGCGTCGACCACGGTCGACTTGAGCGGCGCGAAGTAGACCGGCCCGTGGCGCGCGATGGAGTGGTGGTTCACAAGAAGCCCGTCGGGCGTCGGGAAAAAGCGCGAGAAATACGTGTGGCCGCTCAGAAGGCGGAAGTTCTTCTTCGCCGGCAGAAATGGCCCCTCAGGGCCGTCGGCGACCAACGTCACCATCATGTGCTCCGTGCCGAACATCATGTAGCACTTCTCGCCGATCCTTTCGACGGCCCCCGCCTCGCCCTCGCCGACTCCCGGCGTTTTGGGCGGCTCGAGGGCCTCCCACTTCACGCCGTCGACGCTCTCGCCAAAGCCGAATCGCCCGCCCGTTTCCGGCTTCGGCGTGGCGGTCCAATAGCCATAGAGTCCTCCGCCGGGTCGCGGGATCGTGTAAATGCAGTCCCAGCGGCCGTTCACCTCATACCAGCGCGTGTCCTGTTGGAACTCATACTCGTCGCCCAGGCGTTTCCAATGCGTCAGGTCCGTCGACTCCGCGAAAAAGATGGTCTGGCGAGGCCCGCGCCACTCCGAGAAGTTCATGAAGAACCTGCCGTCCTTCTCGAAGTTCGGCGATCTCCACGTCGAGCCGGTGCCCATCCACGTGACGCCCTCGCGTTTCGCCAGCGCGCGCCCATGTTCCCTCCAATGAACCCCGTCGGGGGAAGTCGCCAGCGAGATATTGTCCCACCGGGCGCCCCGACTCGCCAGGCAGTAGAGATAGTAGGTTCCCTCGTGGAGGTACAGCCAAGTGTCCAACATCCGGCCCGTTTCCCTGGATCTGGGTCTGTAGAACACCGTCTGCACGGCCAAACGGCGCGGTCTGAACACTTCCATGTAACTGTCCTTCCCATCCAAGTGCAGCTTGCCGTCGGCGATGCGCGCGCCGCCGTGGAGGACGCCGTCGGGGAAAGTCCCCATGGAGTCGGACGCCGCGCCGTTCTCGAAGGTCCACTGGGCCAAGGGCTTCGGGTCCGGCGGCTCGCCGGGTTTCAGCGCGGCGATTGCTTCGGCGTCGAGGGCGACGCTGTAAATGCGCGCTTCCTCGACGGCGCCGGCGAAGGCTCCGATCTCGCCCATGCCGCCCGCGTAACGCAGGCCGAGCAGCGCGGTCGCCTCTTCCGTGAAAGACTGCGCCCGATCGATCTCGTAGCGCGCGTATCGTTTGCCGTCGCGGTAGATCGTGATCCTATTCTTCTCGTACGCGACGGCGATTTGCACAAGCGTCTTCGGGTCGGCCGTCTCGACGGGATAATCCGACTGATCGTCCTCCGTGCGGCGGAAGAAATCGCTCCCCGCCATCCACTTTCCCGGGGTCTTCTCGCCGAAGACGATCGCGTCGAAGCGCTCCTCGTCGTCGATCAGCGTCAACACGCTACCGCCCCGCTGGGTTGTGTCCGCCAAGTAGACCCACGCAACCAAGGTCTTGTCCGCAATGACGAATCCGGATTCGCGGCCCTCCCCGCCGAGGGCGGGCGCGGCTCCCATCATGAGGGCCGGCACTCCCAGAATCACTGACGCCAGACGCCGCGCGGGACGCTTGGCGCCGGCCTCCGCGCGCTTCTTCCAGCCATGTCCGTCCGCTTTTCTTCGCATCTTTCTCTTGTCTCCTTCCCGATGGAATCTCCACGCAATCCACGGAAGCCTTCTTTCCTCTTTTCTGACGGGACCGACAGCATCTAGAGGATTCATGGAGGCGAAATGGGGCCGGAGGCCCTCCGTCCCGCTCACTCAGTCCGCCCCCATATCCTTCTTCACGAGGTCCCAGATTGCATCCTTGTCCAGGGGCCGTTCGGACGCCACCAGGTGAATCGGCAGATAGATTCCTCCCGCGGCGTAATGGTTGCGCGCGCGCACGCACACGGTGTGCGTCCGGCCCGGTTTCAAACGATCCGTCACCTCGAACGAAAAGGGCTCGACCCAGAGTTCGCCGATCCCTCTGCCGGTGGCTGCGGCCGAGTGGTCGAAGACGAGGTCGCCGTCGATGTACACCCACGCCTCTTCGTCCACCGCGCCCACGTGCATGTAAAGGTGTTTGCCCTTCAGCTTCGCGGGGATCGCGAGTTCTTTGCGGTACCATCCCGTGCCGGCGTCGCCGTAGCCCTGTTTCGTCCAGCCGCCGTCCACGTCGATCCGGATCTCCTTCCAGTCCGCGTCGTCGTGGGATGTGGCAAACCATTTCTCGCTCTCGCCCACGCCCTTTTCATCAAAGGCGAATCTCCAGACCGCCGGCGCCTTCCAGACCGAGGCGGCGGGCGCGCGCGGCGCGCGCTCGGACGGTTTGACGAGCGTCTTCAAGAGCAATCCCTCGCCGCCCCGCAGGGGCGGAGTCTCGACCGCTCCGTCGCGCCCCAGCCGAAGCGGCCGAGTCGTTCCGTCGGGGAGAATGGCTTTCACCTTCTTAACCCGCGGGCCGAACTGGATGCGGACGGGCCGCGGCCCCGGGTCCTCGCGCCGCATTTTCCCCAGGAGTTGGCTGAAAGACGCGGGCGCTTTCTTTCCTTCCCTGATGGCTTTCAGGCATTCGTCGAGCTCCTTGCGCTCGGCGAACTTGGCCGTCCGCTTGTCCACGACCGCCAGATAATCGGGCGTGTCGTCGCGCGCCGCGAATCGCTCTTCCGGCACGAGCACGCCGACCAGCGCCTGCTCGTCCATCGCCTCGATGAGTTGGCCGGGGCCGGGGCGAAGCGCGTCGTTGGCGATGTCCTCCCCCGTGTGGAACACGCCGATCGACCGATGTCCGAGGACGCGAGGCCCCGCCACGGTCGAGGCGTAGCGATTCGCCTGCTGGAGCGCTTCGTGGGCGGGCTTTATGTCCCAATGCTGCGGCCCGTAGGCGAAATGCCAGACGGCCTGAGCCCCGTAAGCCAGACACGATGCGACCTGAAACCGGATCTGGGAGGGGGTGTTTCCAAGGGTGATGATCGGCCACATGGCCATGTCGTAGCGGTTTGCATGCGCCCGGTCGCGTTCGAGCGTGTCGCAGAGGGCCTTGCGCAGGCCCTTCTCCTCGCCGTCGGGACTGTAGAGGTAGGGGTAATTCTGGGTGCTCATGATCGGCATCGGCGCCCGGGACTGGCCGACGGGGTCCGGGTTCGTGGACATATAGGGAAAGAGGCCCGGCGCTTTTTCGAGCAGCCACTGGGCGCACTCGATTGTGTAGTCGTGCAGACCGCAGTTGTCGTTCAGAAGATACCCGACGAGGGCCGGACTGCTCCCGTGCCGCTCGTGCAGCCACTTCAGCTCCGGCAGGCGCACGTAGTGGAGCGGACCGGGCCGGCCGTACTTCTCGACCGGCGCGTCGACGCTGCCCCATGTCTCGGTCGTCAACGCCGACGTGTGGATAATCACCTTGAGTTCGGTTTTCTCGGCGAGGCTCATGGGCTCATCGAAGGAGATCATCGTGCAGTGCGCCTTGTCCCACCAGGGAAAGGCGTGGATAATCGTGTTGAAGCCCGAGGCCTTGTAGTCGCGGCAGTACTCCTCGTCGAAAAACGGTTTGCCCGCCACGTAAGGGGCCGGGAAGGCCCAAGTGCCGATGGGGAACTCCCGCATCGTGAACCGTTCCATGCAGTGGAGCGGCCGCCCCTGGACCCCGGCGTGGCGGCATCCCATCGCCGACCCCGCAGTGAGAGCCATGGCCAAAAGCAGGGCGCAACTCCTGTGGCGTCTCATGACATTCGTCCTCCTCTCTCAGATTTCTGGCGCCGCCTTTACGGTGCGCGCGCGAATCCCGCTTACGACGCACTGGCCGGTCGCGTTTTCCATGACGATGGAGACCGCTCCGGGATCGCGCCGCATGAACGAATACGCGCCGGCGAAAACGTCGTCCACAAAAACCAGTTGATAGTCCCGGGAACTGATGACCGACATTCGAAAGGCCGATCCGATCCGCGACCGGATGCGATGTCGCTCGAGGACCTTCAAGATCATCCCCTTGGCGTACATGGGCGCCAGCTCCGCGAATTGCAGCTCCTTACGGATCGGATCGACCAGCATGGCGCACCCCTGACGGCTCTTCGCGTCGCAACGCGTCGCCAAGCCGACCCGTCCCGTCTCGACACGACAGTCGACGTCAACGATAAGCTCGCTCTCGGTGGGAACGGCTTCCGCCGCCGTAGCGAAAGATGCCAGGAAAACACACGAAGCTACGCCGATTGCCGCGCGCACAATGCGTCTCTTCTCCTTGCTCTCGGCGGTGGATCCGCGTTGCGCCAGTCGCGGGACGGCGCTCGGGCGGAGCGAGTCGTTGCCCTTCAACAGCCCCTCATCGCGCATATTCAAGCCACAGGGGGAGATAATTGTCGTCGGTGAAGCCCTGGAACCGGATGATGTCCCCGTTGCTTTTCGTGCCGTTCGTCGAATCGTAAGGCGGCTGGTTGCCGAAGGTCTGATCGAGATCCGGCCCGGCGCAGGCCAATCGCCACGGCTTGCCGTACAGCGTCCAAGTCCAGGTGTGCGCGCCGTCGCTGGAGGAGGCGTAGTCGAAGTAGTCGTACGTGTCCTTGTCCAAGATCGATCCGGGGTGGGTGTACTTCACCCAGAAAGGATCGATCGGGATGGTCGTGACGTAAGCGACCGGGGTGGTGAGAGGTATGAGACGGGGCAGGAGCCACGGCCCCCCGTGCAAAGCGGAGAGCGGGTAGTTCGTGTTGTCGATGCGGTACGCTTCGAGGGCGGTGGTGAGGGAGCGCAACTCGCTCTTCGCCCGCGAGACTTTCGCGCGCACCTGCGCCTCGAGGAAATTGGGCGCGGCGATCGCCGCAAGGATTGCGATGATCGCCACGACAATGAGCAGCTCGATCAGGGTAAATCCGCGCCGAGAGTTGGCGAAACGGCAACGGGCGCGCGTTTGCTGGAAGGAGCGCGAACCGGCGGCCGTTCGCCCAGGCGCAGCATCACGCCTGATGGCAGGTTGCGTTTGTATGTCTAGTCCCTCCCGTGCGCGTCGAGATAGACGAGAAGGGCCTTCTGCGCATGAAGGCGGTTCTCGGCCTGGTCGAACACGATGGAGCGGGGCGAGTCCATCATTTCATCGGTGATCTCCTCGCCGCGGTGGGCGGGCAAGTCGTGCATGATAAAGGCGTCGGGATCGGCGCCGGCGACGAGATCTGCGTTCACCTGGTAAGGTGTGAAAGCGGCCCTGCGTTCTTCGGCCTCATCCTCCTGGCCCATGCTGGCCCACACGTCCGTGTAGACGGCGTCTGCGCCGGCCACGGCCTCGACCGGATCGGCAGTCACCAGTATCCGGCCGCCGGTTTCCCGCGCTTCGGCGCGAGCCCTTTCGACGAGACGGGAGCAGGGAAGGTGCCCTTCGGGACTCGCGACGCGGATCTCCGTGCCCAGACGAGCCGAGAGCGCAATGAGAGAGTGGCAGATGTTGTTGCCGTCGCCGACGTAGGCGAGCCTCAAGCCTTCGAGGGACTCGCGTTTCTCGGTCAGCGTCAGGAAATCGGCCATGGCTTGGCAGGGGTGCTCGTAGTCGCTCAGGGCGTTGATCACGGGCAACGCGCAGTGGCGCGCCAGCTCATCGACGTTCTCCTGGTCGAAGGTGCGGACCATCACCAGGTCGAACCATCGCTCCAGATTCCGCGCGATGTCGTGGACCGACTCGCGCTTGCCCAGACCGATCTCGTGCGGCCCGAGATAGATGGCCGCCCCGCCCATCTGCGTCATGGCGATCTCGAAGGTGCAGCGAGTCCTCAGCGAGGGTTTTTCGAAAACCATGGCCAGAACGCGGTCGCTCAAGCGCCGCGTGAATTGCTTGACGGGCACTTCGCGCTTCAGTTCGCGCGCAAGGTCGAGAACGGCCCACACTTCGTCTGTGGAAAGATCGAAGATCCTTCGGAAATCGTGCTTGGCCATGACCGCCTCCCTCCAACCGCGGAAATCCGCGAAAAAAACAACCCGGAATACGAGTCGCGATTGCCGTGGCGGCAAGCCCTCTGAACCCGGGGTCAAGAACTTGAGCAAAGCGCCCCGCCCGACGAATTGCAAGGCTTTTCCGAAAAGCGCGTTCGTTCGGGACTTGACGGACCGGGACATTCCGGTGTACCAAGACGAAAGAGTCCCCTCGAGGGCGCGTGATCCCTCGAACGGAACGAAGTTGCTCGGCGACATTATGCGTTGCAAGGTCCGCCCCCTGCCCGAGCAGATATGACATGCGCCGCCGGGGGGGCGCGCGTCCTCGTCAAGAGGCTTCGCCAGCCGCCGCGGGCCAACGCGGCCCGACTGGAGTCCGCGAGAAGCAAAGACGAAAGGGTCATGCCGTGAAACTGAAACCGGAAACCGGCCAAGAGGCTGCGGGTTGCGCGCTCAGCCGCCGAGCGTTTTTGTGCGCCGGAGCGGCGTGCGTTGTTGGGTCTTCCGCGATAAGCGGCTGCGCTTGGACGGGGCGACCTCGCGCGGCAATGGCGCCGATGCGCCCCTGCGGTCCGGCGTCGACGTACGCGCCGACGATCAAGGCCGCCTTCGTGCGGAGGAAAGGCGAGTACGGCATGCGTTGGCCGGGGCAGGTCTACGACGGCGAAGCGGCGCGGCGGAAGTACACGGCGCAACTCGCCGAGACGGCCAGAGCCCTCGGCGTTCGACTCGACCTGAGGCCCGAGCCGATCCACAGCGCCGCCGAAGCGGACGCTTGGACGGCGGAAGCCGGAAGCGCCAAGCCGGACGGGCTGATGGTCGTTCTCCTGGACCGGCAGGAGCACGCCTGGCCCACGGCGCACAAGGCGGCGAACACGGGCATTCCGACCGTTGTTTTCTCGCCGATCGGCAGCTCCTTCACAACGAATACCGTCGGTTTGGCGGAGAAGCCGGGCTGCGTCATCTACTCGACGGACGACTTCCGTCAACCGGCTTACGGGATGAAGATGATCCGCGCCGGGGCGAAGATGCGCCGCGTGCGGTGCATCGTGCTCCGGGGCGCTGAGCGAGCGGAGCGGCAGATGGCGGACCTCGGGATCACGCTGCGGCAGTTGCCGGCGCAGGCGTTCCTGGACGCGTACCGAAGCTTGCCTGTGACGGATGAAGTCTTGGCGGCGGCCGAGGAAACCATGCGCCGCGCGCGTCGGATAACGGGCGCGACTCGCGAAGACGTGGTCAATGGCATCAAGAGCTACGCCGTGGCGCGCAACATCCTGGAGCGGGAAGGCGGCGACGCCATCACGATGGATTGCTTGGGCGCTCTGGGGCATACCGACATCAGTCTGCCTTGCATCGCCTGGTCGCGCATGAACGATGATGGGATCCCGGCCGCCTGCGAAGCCGACGTCGGCGCCGTCGCCTCTCAGGTTCTCGTGCAATTCCTCTTCGACCGGCCGGGATTCCAGCAGGATCCCGTGGCGGACACGGCGCAAGACGCCGTCATTGGCGCGCATTGCTCATGTCCGACCCGACTCAACGGGTTCGACAAGCGCCCCGAGCCTTTCGATCTGGTTCATCACCACGGCAGCCGGGATGCGGTTCCGCGCACGATCTGGCGGGAGGGTCAGCGCGTAACGTCCCTCGATATACTGCCTGGGAACCAGAACCGCGGGACCGAGGCGCTCGTGTCGGCGGGAACCGTGCTGGACAACGTCAGCGTCCCGCCCGCGGGCGGGTGTGTCGTCTCGGTGAGAGTGAAGTTTGACGGCGACAGGGAAGTGCGGACGTTTCCCGGGTTCCATCAGGTGTTCTTCTACGGAGACTACAAGCGTCACCTCCTGGATTTCTGCCAATTGTTCCAGATCAAGGCCATCGTCGTCTGAACCTTAATCGGGACTTTACTCTGCGCGGAGAAATCACTACGATACGCGCGACGGCCCGCCCGCGTTCCCTCTGCGAGCCCGGATTTCCCGGGTTTCGCCTGGAGGCTAATGGGCCAAGGTTTCGGAGATCGGGGCCGAGGGCCCAAAGAGGACCCGCGACGGCCGAGATGCGGTTCTTGGGCGGAGAGATTCACGACGTGCACATCAGCGAAACCTCGCGGCCCGAGATGACTGAGTCATGGCGGGGGCCGTCTCTGACCGGCGGGGCGTTTTCCGGGGCCCCTTCTGGGGAGTTCGCCGTCTTCTCTTCCTGGCTCGCCCCTGTTGGCCGCAAGCCATCCTGCCGGACCGCACTAGCGGCCCTTCTCCTGGCGACCCTCTTGCGGGGACCGGCCTTTGGCGCGGCGGTCACGTCTCCCCACGATGAGAACCTCTTTGAGATGCCGCGGCGCTACATTTGCTACCGCGCCAACGGGCCCATCCGGGTGGACGGAGAGCTGGATGAGCCGTCGTGGGAAACGGCGCCCTGGACGGAGGAATTCGTCGATATCGAGGGAGAGGAAGGCCCCCGCCCCCGCCTGCGGACGCGCGCCAAGATGCTCTGGGACGACAAGCGCCTGTACGTCGGGGCGAAGCTCGAGGAGCCTCACGTCTGGGCAACCTTGACCGCTGAGAATTCGCACGTATACAACGACAATGATTTTGAGGTTTTCATCGACCCTGATTCGGACAATCAGGAGTACTTCGAGTTTGAGATCAACGCCCTCAACACGGTCTGGAATCTCTTTCTCAAGCGACCTTACCGAAACGGGGGGCCGTGGATGGTTCGCGGAATGGAAGGTCAGGAATCGGGCGTCCACGTGGACGGGACTCTGAATGACGCCACGGACGTCGACGAGGGTTGGTCGCTGGAGGTCGCCTTCCCGTGGACGGGCGTGACGGAACACGTTCACGGCGCCGCGCCTCCCCGCGACGGCGATCGGTGGCGCGTCAATTTCTCGCGTGTGGAGTGGGAAACCGTCGTTGAGAAGGGACGATACCAGAAGGCGTCCGAGCTCCGCTCCGAACACTGGGCTTGGTCTCCCCAGGGAGTCGTCGACATGCACCGGCCCGAGCGCTGGGGCTATGTGCAGTTCTCAACGGCGGCGACGCCTCCAGCCGATTTCCAGCCGGATCCGACCATTCCGGCCCGCAACCTGCTCATGCGCGTTTATTACGCCCAGGAGATTTACTGCGCCAAGCACGGGCGCTATGCGGAGGACCTGAAGGACTTGGACATGCCGGGAGTGGACGACGGCTTTCTGGTCGGACCCCTGCATCTCCAGGTCGCTGGGAACGCTTACGAGGCAACCGCGGAAATTCACCTGGAAGACAGGCGCACGCAACAGGTGCACGTGATCGAGACCTCGCGCATTTGGGCGGACCCGCCCAGACGCAGGTGAGACAAAAGCCAATCTATGGAGGTCTTAGCCATGTTGTTCTCTCAGTTCTTTGTTCGCCACGGAAGTCGCTGGATCGCTCTCGCCGCCTGCGCGGCGATCGGGTCGGCCTGCCTGGAGGCCGTTTGCGCGCAACCCGAGTCGGATCGCGAGGAGATTGTCATTCGCGAAGGCCTTGTGATCAGACCCCTCGGCCGCTTTGGCCGCGCACCGCTTCATCGCGACCCGATCGAGAAGGAGATCGTGGAAGGCGCCTGGTCCGCTCCCAAACAGGGCGAAACGCTCACTCTGCCCAACGGCGAAACCCGCACGTGGGAGGCGATCGAGGCCGATGAGAAAGGATGGTTCGAGAGGCATCCCGGGCTCAGCGACGGCTACCTCTATGCAACGGTCAGGTCGGACAGTGAGCGCGCCATGATTCTCGATGCCCGAGGCCATGATCGCGTCTACGTCAATGGGCATCTGCGCCAAGGCAACGTCTATCAGTACGACTACTGCCACCTTCCCGTACTTCTTCGAAAAGGAACGAACGAGTTCCTTTTTACCACCGGCCGGGGCCGTCTCCAAGCGAAGCTGGCGGCCCCCGCCAAGCCAATCTTCCTCGACAAGAGCGACGCCACCCTTCCCGACTTGATCGTCGGCGAGGAGACGGACACTTGGGGCGCCGTGCTGGTGATCAACGCCACGGACAAGGCCGTTTCGGGGTTGGCCGCGGAGAGCGTGCTGAGTCGAGAGAAGGGTGAGGGAGAGAGTTCAAGAGGCGAGAGCCGGCGCGTGGAAATCCCCACGCTTCCCCCTCTGAGCCTTCGAAAAACCGGTTTCCCGATACGCGGATCGGCCCCAAAGCAGGACGAGAAATGGAAAGTGGATCTCCGGCTCGTGCGTCGGGGGAAAGACCGTGTCGAGACGCTCGACGAGACCAGCGCGAACCTGGACGTTCGAGGCCCCCGCGACAAGCACAAGCGCACCTTTGTCAGCGAGATCGACGGCAGCGTGCAATACTACGCCGTGACTCCCGCCCGCCCTCTGGATGGGAAGAACGCGCCGGCGCCCGCCTTGTTTCTTTCCACGCACGGCGCCGGCGTAGAAGCCACGGGCCAAGCGAACTCCTACGCGCCCAAGAC
>DATKZW010000330.1:0-3839 GCA_035527775.1 Sumerlaeia bacterium
CGACAATGAAGAGGAGGAACACTCCGGTGAATATGGCGGTGTAGAAAACGCGGTCGTCCGGACGTCTGAACACGTCCGCCTCGCCCATCTTGGCGACCGTGTAATTATGGATTCGGATCTTCGCGTTGCTCACGACGCCTCTTTTCCCACGCGCGGGCGTTGGCTCCCGTCGGGGACCCGGACCCGTCTAACGATGGACCGGCTGCGCGCTCCAGGGCACTTGCGCGCGGCGGAAGAAAAAGCGGCAGATCCCCCAAAGGGCGGCCACATGGATCATCGCGAAATAGTAGGGCAAGGCCACCAACCTGCTTGCGGGGCTCTTCCGCTTTCGCGTCAGGCAGCCGGCCAGGGCCAGCGTGTAGAAAAGAACCTGCAGGCCAAACGCTCCCCGGTACAGAAAACGAAGCCACTCCGGAGAGGACTCGGCGGCAAGAAGCGCGGCGTTGCTCGCCGCCAAGCCCGCCATCCAGAAGGGAGAGATCACGCGCAGGAACTTGTGGCAGAAAAGAAGGAAAGCCGTGCGCCACTGGCTTGGGCGAAGGGCCAAGTGGCGGAACATCCAAAGGTGCTGGCAATTGCCCGCCATGATGCGAACGCGACGGCTGAACTCCAATTCCGTCTGCGAGGCGTCCTCGATCGCCTCCGCGCTCGGCTCGTACACCGAACGGTAGCCTTGGGCCGTCACGTTCATGGGAACGACGAAGTCGTCGTTGATCAGGTTGGCGTCCAAAGGGACGTAGAGCCGCTTTCGCACGGCGTACAAAGCGCCCGAAGCTCCCAGAAGCCCTCCCATTTGGCTCTCCTTGAGACGCAAGAAGTTCTCGTAGCGCCAATACAAGCCGAGGCCGCCAGCGTTCCGCCCGCGCGCGCCGCCCGGGACGTACCGTCCCGCCACGCAACCGACGCTCGGGTCCGCGAATGGCGCCACGAGGGATCGGACGCTCGCGGAGGAGACCAGCGTGTCGGCGTCCGAGAAGACGAGAATCTCGCCGCCGGCTTCGCGGGCGCCCCGGTTCACGGCGGCCGCTTTGCCCAACCGGTTGCCCAGAGAAATCACCCGAAGTCGCCGCCCGTTCTTCCCGACTTCCTGCCGCGCCGCCTCGACGCGCTCCAGGGTGTCGTCCGCGCTGCCGTCATCGATCACGAGGATCTCGGTCTTCTCCGGCGGGTAGTCGATCTGGGCGCAGTTGCGGAGTTTTGACTCGGCGTGACTCGACTCGTCGCGGACGGGAACGATGATGCTGACGGCAGGCTCGATCGCCGCCGTGGCGGCCGCGGGGCTCCTTCTCCAGAAGGGGGCAAGCAGGATGAGCAGGAGGGGATAGCCGAAATAGGTGAAGAACAGAACGAGGAGAGAACACCAAAACGCCGCGTGAAGCAACATGGTTGACGACCATTCCGCGCGCCCCCTCGACGCCGCCCCAAGCCTAGTAGTTCCCGTAGTAGTAGCGGCTCCAGATTCGGGGAAGAAAGCTCTTCACGTTGTTGATGACGTAGCCGACGAGGCGGATGTCGAGACGGGCGATGCGCTGGCGCGCCTCTTGGATCTGCTCGCGCTGGGTCTTGCGGGCGCGCAGCAGAAACAGCATGCCGTCGCTCCTGCTGCCGACCGTAAGGGCGTCCGTGGCCAGCAGGACCGGCGGCGTGTCGACGACGATCAACGCGTAGCGTTCCCGCAGAAGATCGAGCACGCGGGTCAGGCGGTCGCTGTCGAGCAGAGGCGAAGGGTTCTTTGCGCTGGGCGTGGTCAGTAGGAGGTGCAGGCCAAAGTCGGTTCTCAGTATGCAGTCCTCCAGAACGGACGCGGGATCGCTTGACGTGAGGAGGTCGTTGAACCCCGCGCCGGCGGGAACGCCGACGTAGTAATGAACCCGGGGATGGCGCAAGTCGCCGTCGATGAGGAGAATGCGGTCGCCCAGATCCTGAGCCAGCGTTACGGCCAGATTGACACAGGTGAGCGTCTTCCCCTCCCCGCGGACCGAGCTGCTCAAGGTGAGGACTTGCCCTCGCCGCGAGGGCGGCTGGCCCGTGGCGAAGGTGTGCAGCACATTCTTGCCAAGGAGGCGGTACTCCTCGCAGACGTGGTGCTTGGGGTCGTAGAAGCTGAGCACGCGCGGGTCGGGACGGGGCGCGATCTTGGCTATCCGCTTCACGTACTCCGGATCCAGCTCCGGTCCCAGTACCGCGATCTCTTGTTGGACCTTCCGCTGGCCGCGTCGCGCGCGTCGCACCGGGCCCGCCGCGCCCGCTTTCCTCGCCTGCACGGGCTCCGTTTCCTCGCTCGGGAAGAAGACCGGCCCCAATTCCTCGGCTTCTGGTTCCCCCTCGATTTCCGCCGTTTCCCGAGAGACTCGGCTCTCGAGCTCGGTTGGGAAAAGGGGGCGCTTCGCGGTTGCCGGCGCCTGCGGCACAGCGAATGGATAGGGCGCGCCTGCCGGCGTGGCCGGCGTCTCTGCCGCCCGAGGAGACGGCGTGGGACGGCTGACTTGGGCGGGCTCCGCCGGGGCGGGCGGCTCGCGCAATCGGTCGGAAGGAGCCTTCTCGATGGGGGGCGAGGCGCCCAGCGGCTCGGAAACTTTCGCTCCGGGTTGCCTGGGGGATGGCGTCCCGCGTGAGACCGTTGCGGCTGCGGGCGTCTCTGCCGCTTCGACATCGACCGCCGGGCGGGGACTCGGAGGCGCGGCGGGTCTCGCCTCGCCGATCTCTTCCGGCATCGGCGCCGGCTTCGGGCGGATATCCCTCAACGTGTCGACGTCCGCTGGGGAGCGTTTCTCATCGGCAACTTCTTCCGACACCAAGGCCGGTTCGGCCCGGACTTCTCTCGCCCTCTCCGCCGTGGACCGGGCCGCTCTCTTCTCCGAGAGCTCCTCGGGCACGAGGGCCGGCATCTCACGTTCCTTTCCTGCAAGCGGGGCCGGCGCAGGACAAGGCCGATCCATCTCCTTTGGGAAGAGGACCGCTTTGGGCGGCACGGGTCTCTCGGGAGCCCGGGGTTTGGGCTCACCCGCCTCCATGGGCACGAGATCGGGCGGGGGCGGCTCCTCGGGCTTCACTCTGGGCGGCGCTCCCTCTTCGATCCCTGCGGGGTACAGGGCGGCAGGCATGGAGGGCGGCGTTGCCCCGCGGGCGGGCGCCTGCTCCTCCAGTTTCTGGTCCAGATCGTTGGGATAAAGCGGGGGGGCCTCAGCGGCGGGTGTCGTCGTAATGGCGGGCCCCTTCTCCTCCCCCCTCTTATCCAGATCGTTGGGGTAGAGCAACGGCTCGCCGGCTTTCGGCGGCGCCGGGACGGCCTCTCGCGGTTTTCCAGTCTGGAGGCGGCTGCTTTCCAGATCGTCCGGGAAAAGCGGCGCCCGCGGCCCGACCCCCTTCCCACCCGGCGCGTCGGCGCCGGTTCCCTTCCCAGGTGCGACCGGTTTGGCGGCTGAGGCGGGAGCTCCTTCAGCCGCGCCTGGGGGTCCGGCGCCCGCGGCCTGAGCCGCACGCTCGAGTGCCTCGCGGCGGGCTTTCTTCTTCGCGTTCCGGATCTGGTCGAGGAATCGGCTCAAAAGGGTTCTCCCGACGACGGCGCCCGACGGGCCGCGACGGCGCGGCTCCGGCGAAGCACAAGAGCGATCCTTCCAACTTCTCTCATCGGCCGGTCCATCGCCTGTGTTTAAGGCGGTTCGCTGCTGCATTCCGCCTGGGGGGGGGCGCCGCCGAGCGGCGAGAGATCCCGGAACCGCCCTTCACCGGCGCCGCAAAACGACACCTAGCGCCCAACGGCGACTGCTCTTCTCCCTGAAGCGATGAACGGCTCCTCTCCCTGCAACCGGCTGAACTCCATCACGACCGACTGGGCC
>DATKZW010000331.1:0-2202 GCA_035527775.1 Sumerlaeia bacterium
GGTTGAACCATACAAGCTAAGGTTTCAACTCCCAACTCCCGGTCCTGAAGTCTGAACTCCGAACTCTGCGCCGCTCCACTCATCGCTTGCCGCTATCCACTCTCCACGATCCACTCATTGGCCCCGCCGAGGGCGCCGTCGACGCCGCGGGTGAAGCGGAGCCATTCGGCGCGCTTGACGGCGAGGGCTTTCACGCCGGCGGCCGTGATCTTGTAGTACTTGCGCCGCCGGCCGTCTTCGGTGTCGACCCAGTGCGACGCAAGCATTCCCTGCCGCTCCAAGCGATGGAGGGCGGGGTAGAGGCTGCCCTCCTTCAGTTCGAGGGCGCCGTCGGATTTCAGGAGGACGGTTTGCGCCATCTGGTAGCCGTAGGTCGGTCCGCGAGCGACGACGTCGAGGATCATCATATCGAGGGTTCCGGAAAGGAGTTTCGAGTCCATGGTTTTGTCTCCATACATAGGCAGTCTATGCCCGAGCATAGGCCGTCTATGTATCGGTGTCAAGAGAAAAGACGCCCTCCGCGGGCGCTTTTTTCCGACCTAGAGAAACGCCAAGGCGCGAGATGTCAGGGATCAGGATGCGGCCCTATGGGTCCATGCGCTCAGGGGATGTTGGAAAAGCGTGGTCGCCGGGGAGCGCCCAACGGTTCGTCGGGCGGTTAGCCGCGGATGGACACGGATGAAACAGGGATCCTCAATTCAGGAATCGCCTGACCTCTCCGGAATCGTCTGATCTCGGCCCTCTCCCGGGCGGAGTTGGCGAAAGCCTGCGTAGATAACTGAAAATAAAGCCTTTAGGAGTGGTACGCCCGGCGGGAATTGAACCCACGACCTCGTGCTCCGGAGGCACGCGCTCTATCCAACTGAGCTACGGGCGCATTGGGGGGACGGCGGAAGGGCGCTGGACCCCGCGCGGTCCGTCCACCGGCGCTTTGCCACAAGGCCGGCGAAGTGGGGTGGCCGATGGGGCTCGAACCCACAACAACCTGAACCACAATCAGGTGCTCTACCAATTGAACTACGGCCACCGCAAACGCCGGGAGAATCGCCTCCTTGGCTCGACGGGCGCCAGGGCGACGGGCTGAGAGAGCCGTGCCGCAACGGGCGGGCCCGAGGGGACAAAGGGCGCCTCGAGCGCCGGATCTGGCGCCCCTCAAGCGCCCGGTCTGGCGCTCCTCAAGCGCCCGGTCTGACGCTCCTCAGCCTTGCCCTTGTAACGACTTGGCGCGAGCAATGCAACTAGAAATTCGCGGGTTGAACCGCGCGCGGAAAAAACGATAATGGCGGCGAGGGGGTCGGTTTCCCCGCGCCGGAAGGCGCAACCCGATTCTACCGGTAGGAAGGCAGCCGCGCCATGCGACGGAAACGGTACTTGACGATCACCCTCGAGGACCTCGCCGAGCGCCTCGGGGCAAGACTCGAAGGATGCGACCGACCTGATGCGGTTGAACTGACTGGTCTGAGCACTCTCGAAGAAGCGAGCGCGTCCGATCTTTCGTTCGTGACCGGCGCGCAATACGTGTCCGAGGCGGCGCGAAGCCGGGCGGCGGCGTTTCTTGTCCCGGAGAACGCCGTCGTCGAGAGCCGACCATGCCTGGTCGTGGGGAATGTGTGGAAGAGCGTCCTGGCCGCGCAGGACCTTTGGCATCCAGAGGAGCCCGCCCCCGCAGGCGTCCATCCCTCCGCCGTCGTCGATCCGGCCGCGCGGATCGGCGAGGGCGTCGCCGTCGGCCCTCTTACGGTGATCGAGGCGGGAGCGGGGGTCGGCGACAACGCGGAGATTGGGGCGCAGTGCTTCATCGGCCGCGACGCCCGGATCGGTCCGGGCTGCCTCCTGCATCCCGGCGTTCGGGTCCTGGAGCGGGTGCGCGTCGGCCGCAACGTGATCCTTCACTCGGGGGTGGTCCTCGGGGCGGACGGCTTCGGCTACGAGATCATCGACGGGCGCGGCGTCAAGATCCCGCAGGTCGGGACGGTGGTGATCGAAGACGACGTCGAGATCGGCGCCAATACGTGCGTCGATCGCGCGTTCCTGACGGAAACGCGGGTCGGCGAGGGAACGAAAATGGACAACCTCGTTCAGATCGCCCACAACTGCCGCGTGGGGCGTTCGTGCGGGTTTGCCGCGCAGGCCGCCTTGGGCGGCTCGACCCGAGTGGGCGACGGCTGCATGTTCTGGGGGCAGGCGGCGGCGGCCGATCAC
>DATKZW010000332.1:0-2104 GCA_035527775.1 Sumerlaeia bacterium
CTTCCTCACTCTTTACGTGGCTCGCCGCTTCCATCGCCAGAGCCGGATGCGGAGCGAAATGGCGATCAAGCGCCGTCGGCTGGCCGAAACGCCGCATCGGGCCCGTGAGAGAGACTTTGCCGCCTCGCGCCAACGCATCTCGCTCCTCATGCACACCTTCAGAGGACAGAGCGTTCCCGGCGCCCTCCTTGCGGCCCATCGCGCGGAGGCGGGCGCCCAAGCAGGGAGGGCCGTCGCGGATCAGGTCGCCTCTCACCAGGCCGCCACCCTGGTTGCGCGCGACGCCGCGACCGCGTCTTCCCTCGCGCGAATCCGGATTCCCTACTGCATTTCCACGTTCTTTATGGAACCAGATCGGCGGGCGAGCGCGGACCAAGCGGCCGCGCAACGGGAATCGGCGGTCCCCGCCGTGGTGGGCTGGTGTTTCGAGGAACCGGGATACTATCGCAGCGAGGAGTTGATCTGGATCGCCTACGTCTGCGACGCGAAAGTGATTACCACGGACGAGTTGGCTCAGATCGAACGTGCGACAAGTCGTCTGTCCCAAGAGCTGAACGTGCCGCAGACGGTTTCCTGGCTGATCACCAACGCCCGCTTCTCGCCGCAGGCTCTCGATCGACTCGCCGATCTCGCCCTCTACTCTTCCACGTGGCGGGACTTCGAGGCGCTGGGCGAAATCCTCCTCGAGCTCTCGCGCGGAAGCGAGCCAACGCGCGCGGACGACCGTGGCGCTGCGGCAATCCCAACGCGTCGGGAAGGCGAAGCGCCAGCCCCTCGACCGTCGCGAGCGCGGATTGCGGGCGCCGGGTCCGAGGGAAACGGGGCGTCGGTCGTTGAGTTGCGGCTCCCGCCCCGGGAGAACATGGAGCTGATCGCGGCGCGCACGACCGAGCAGATGGCCGAGACGTGCGGCTTCAACGCGGAGGCGGCGGGACAGATCCGGATGGCGACCCTCGAGGCCTGCTTAAACGCCATCGAGCACAGCGTAAACCAGGAAAAGGAAGTGCGCGTTTTCGTTGAGGGAACGCCGGAGAAGATATCGATCGTTGTGGAGAACGAGGGACTTGTTTTCGATCCCCAGTCCATCGAAGATCCGAGAATCGAGGAGAAGATCCACGGGTCCAGCAAGCGCGGGTGGGGCGTCAAGCTCATCGAGAAGTTCATGGATCGCGTGGTATTCGAACCCTACGACCGGGGAACGCGGATGCGAATGGAGAAGAAGAACCCTTCGCCGGCCCGAATCCGCCCCGCGGCGTCGCGGACGTGACCGAACATGATTGAAAAACCGGAAGTGGAAACCGTCGAGCGCGAGGACCACGCCGTGGTCTACCCTCACGGCTACCTGAACGGCCCCAAAGGGGAGCAGATCGACCTGGCTTGCGCGGATCTTATGCGCAAGGGCGTCAATCGCATCATCATCAACTTCGACTACGCGGAAACCATCAACACGACGGGCATCGCTTCCCTTCTCTCTCTTCTCGAGAGAGTCGGCCGGCGCAAGGGCGTGCTCTGCTTGTGCAATCTGATGTCTACCAACCGCCAGATGCTCGACGTTCTCGACGTCTCCCGCGCCGTCCTCATCTTCGATAGCGAGGAAGAGGCGCGCCGCCATCTGACCGAACGGCGTGCGAGCGCGGAATGAGCCGCCTCGCGCGGCCTTCCCCCCCGAGCGCCCGCGCGTGGTCGCGCCTCTCCCCTCGCGTCGGAGGATGGGTTCCGCCATAAGAGAGGCCCACGCGCAGGCTGACGCCTCCCGGCGCGCCGCAGACGCACCCGTCTTCTACCCAAACGCGTTCGCGGACCGTCTCGTAGACGGGCTCCTCAGTCGTGCGGCGCTCGTAATGGCCCGGCGCCACGGTCGCTTGCTCGACCCAGCAACGCGCGCGGGGGTCCCACACCTGTTCCCGAACGCAACGTTCCGGGACCCAGAAGCGCTCGACGCGGGTCTCGTAGCCCGCCAGAACCGTTTCCGTGCGCCACTCCCAGTGGCCGCGGGGACACGAACAAACAACGGGAGCGGGCGGCAGGCAGATCACAGAGGGAGGGAGACTCGGGACCGGAACAGGCGCCCAGACGGGTCCGACACGAAGGCCGATGTGGACAC
>DATKZW010000333.1:0-2944 GCA_035527775.1 Sumerlaeia bacterium
AACAACCTCTTCCTTGCCCCCGGCTTCAAGCCGGCGGGCCGCCCGGCTTCCCCAGCTTGCCAGCCACCGTATGCTGCCTCTACTCGAGGCAAAATCCTGGGTGAATCTTCCTGAGACCCGGATCTCCGCGGATTATTTCTCCCGCCTCGAACTGCGCGTCCGTCAGATCGGACATGATCTCGCCCGCCGGCGGATCCACTCCTTGGGCTCGCACGAAGCGATATTGGGCCTTCCCCGTCGCAGTTCTCTCCCTCCGGACAATCACGTAGCGCTTCTCAGGCAAGCGCCTGTCGGCCATGGCTCTGGTTTCACGTTTCGCCATTCGCGTCCCAATTGTGTGCTGGACGAAGCGGGACCGGACAAGAAGCCGCCAGGAGTCCAGACGTTGCCCACGTTTTGAGCCACCAAGACACAAAGACACCAACGAAGGAAGCAAGGGGCGCTGAAGGCGCGACGGCACAAGACCGCGGGCGCGGCGAGCGTCGCCGCGCTCACGGGCCGAAGCGCTCGATGTCGCCCATGCTCTTCGTGCCGTTGGTCGGGTCGTATTCCGTTTCACAGTTGGCGGGAAAGCCCGCCGCCATGTATTCCGCGGACGTGTACTTGTAGTCCGGCCCCCTGCCCCCGAGGAACCAGATGGCCCTGCGGTTCCACGCCTCCTGGTAGGTCCGGCCGAAAACCCAGTTCTGGAGCTCCACGTAGATGTACTTGTCTCGGTGGTAGGCCCAGGTGTCCCCTCCCGCCAGGGACCCGTAGCCCTGGTGCTTGATCGAGAAAACGTCCACGGGAAGACTCGTGATGAACGCGATGGGCGTGGTGAGGACCGTCAGCCTCTGAGCGCCCTGTCCGTCGCCGAGGGCGCCCCAGAAAGTGGGAGGATATATGTTCCACTCGACGCGGTAGGCCTCGATGCCGGTCACGATGGTGCGCATGTCGGCGCGACTTCTCGACGCCTTCGACCGCACCTGCGCTTCGAGGAAGTTGGGCACGGCGATCGCCGCCAGAATCGCGATGATGGCAACGACGATCAGCAGCTCGATCAGAGTGAAGGCTTTCTTCCTTGCCCGGAAGCGCGATCGGTTCTCGTTCATCTCGCCCCTCCTTGTCGAACGGGTGCACCGGTCCAAGAACGAACGCGCAACGCTCGAGTCTCGCGCGGCTCGATGGCCGTCTTGGGCGCCCCTGTCCGGTTCCCGGCCTGTTTGCCACGTCAGGCGCGTTCTCTATCGGAGCCAAGGTTCAGCGTACTCCGAACACTTCCCGAATGCAAGCATTTCCCGATCCTTTTCCATCTCGGCGGCCCGCACCGCGAGGGCGGCCCGGCCGCACTCGCAGGGGCCTCTGACGACGGGACGGCTCAGGCGTTCGCCGGAAGTTCGATGACGAAGACGCTTCCGCGGCCTTCCTGGCTGAAGACCTCGACGCTTCCGCCGAGGGCTTCCGCTATCCGTCGCACGATGAAGAGCCCGAGGCCGGAGCCCGTGACGTTTGAGACCGGCGTGCCAGGTCGCTGGATCCGAACGAACTCCTGGAACAGCCGTTTCTGATCGTGGGGCGAAATGCCGATGCCATTGTCTTCGACCTCGATGCGGACGTTGGAGCCTTCATTACGGGCGCGCACCGTGATCTTGCCTCCGTCGGGCGTATACTTGACGGCGTTCTGAACGAGGTTGGCGATCGCCTCGCGCACCAAACGCGGTATCCCTTTGACGCGCCCGACGTCTTCCGGCACGTCCAGAGTCAGCACGTGTCGCTTGGCCTGGACTGCCACTTGCATCTCGACGACGAGGTCTTGCAGGACCTGCCGCACGTCGACAGCCTCGGTTTTCTCACCCAGTTGGCCCGTGTCGAGAAGGGCGAGGGAATCTAGGTCTTGGAGAAACATCTGCATTTCGCCCAGGCGTTCCTGGGAGCGTGACAGGAGTTCCTCTTGCGGTTCGCTGATCTCTCCGGCGTACCCCGCCCTGAGGTTGCTGAGGAGCATGCTGACGGCGCTGACGGGTCCCCCCATGTTGTGGAGCGCTATGTGGAGGAAATCGCGTCGCATCTGGGAAAGCCGGTTCAGTTCCTGATTCGTATGGAAAAGCTTGCTTTCGCCCTCACGGAAGAGCTTCATGAAATTCGTCACCAGAAACGCCACGAGAACGAACAACATCCCCTGCACGACTAAGACCGTAAGCACATAACGTCCTCCGATCGGAGCGTCCGAAGCGACCATGCCGACGGGGCAGCGACAGGGAATCCAGCCGCGCCACATCCCGATGGTCAATCCGGCCAGCAGCAGGTACCCAACGAGGGCGTGAGCAAAAGTGGCGCGGACCGACATGAGAACGCTCGCGATAATGACGTGGAAGACAAAGAAGGCCTGAAAGGGAGACTTCGGGCCGCCCACGAGCCACAAGGCCACCGTCAGACAGAGGAAATCGAGCGCAATCGTGAAGTGCAGAACGCCGACAAGAAACAACTGGGCCCGAGCCGCTCTTGCGCGGCTCTTCCGGTAGGGGCGGACGGTCAGGAAGACCGCCGTGTTGCCGGCGCACATGACTCCCGCGAGAATCCAAAAGGCGCCAACGTCCAAGTCTTCAATGCCGACGACTTCCCGCGCCAGAATGGCGCCCCCGGCAATCGCGCCGATCACCAGGAAGCGAACGAGAGCGAAGCCGTGGAGACGCTCCTCAATGTGGAGGTTCAGAACGGTCGTCGACTGTTCGTCCCCGCCGGGTTCGTCAATCGAGCGGCTGTTCTGCGGTCCTTCCATCATGTTCGGTTCCCTTGTCTGCCGAGAGGCAAACGCTCCCGCCGCCCCGAACTCGGCACAGAAGTCGCGGCCGAGCGACTGGCGTTCGCGAGGGACGTGCCGATCATTCGCGGCGCCTCTGCTCCGGCAGGAAAACGGCGGGGGCTTTCGCGCCGCCCCGCCTATCGCTTTTCCCCAATCCTTCTC
>DATKZW010000334.1:0-3275 GCA_035527775.1 Sumerlaeia bacterium
GGAGAAAGCCGCCCCAGGATGCTTTTTGGCGGCCGGGAGAGCTGCTCGGCGCTTCGGCCGTGACAGATAGGCGCATCCGCGTGGCGCGCCTCGCGTTGGGATCCGCGACAGAATGCTGCGCCTGCCAAGAACCGGGAACGCCGGATGTCTAGTCAGAGGGGACCTCCGGGGGCAGAACCGAGTTGTAAATGCGCCGCAAGTTCTCGCCCAGGATCCGGATGGAATAGAGCGCCTGAGCGCGCCGACGGCCCGCCTCGCCCAGTCGTCGCCGCAGATCCGGGTCGCCGATCAACTCAGCCAAGCCTTCCCGGAGGGCGTCCGCGTCGCCTGGCGCGACGACCCGTCCCGTCTCGCCGTCGCGGTTGACCTCGGGAACGCCCGTATCCAAATTCGCGCTCACCACGGGCAGGCCGCATGCCATCGCTTCGATCTGACTCAGGCCGAACGCTTCGCTGCGCAGGTGCGAGGGCAGGCAGAAAACGTCTCCCGCGCGCAACAGCCCCACCGCTTGGGCGTCGGAAAGCCTGCCGAGAAAAGCGACGCGGTCCCCGAGTCCCGCCTCGCGAACCTGCCGCTCGAGATCGCGCCGTTCGCGGATTCTCGAATCCGGCGCCTCTCCGCCGATGAAGAGGCAGACTTCGGGGGGAAGGCCGGCCAAGGCCTCAATGAGGAAACTCAATCCTTTGTAGTACCGCAGCAAGCCGAGGAACACGATGCGCGTCTTGCCCGGGGAACGCTCGCGGATCTTCCGCGTGAAGGCGGCCGACTCGGGCGTCTCCTCGTATTCCTCCAGCGGCAGACCGAGGGGCACGACGCGGCAACGCTCCCGGTGGGGCTGCAAAGCGAGCGAGGAGCGGAGATAGCGTTCGGAAGTCGGCATGATGGCCCGCGCGCGCCGGAGAAAAGCCTGTTGGAGGGGGCCGTACACGGCGCCCGTGGCGCGCTGGCGCACGATGTCGCTGTGGTAGGTGACGACAACGCGCCCGCGCGGCGGGCGCGTCAAGAGATAGGCCAGCTCGCCGGTCGGATTTGGCATGTGAAAATGCAGGATATCCGAGTCGAGTCGCCGCAGCCACCCGCCGAAACCCGGAGCGATCGGCGCGGAAAGCGCCCTCCCCCAGCATCCCACCCGGATCACGCGCACGCCGTCGATCACCTCGTCCACAAAGCGCCGCGACTGCGACGCCACGAGGACCCGAACGTGGAAGTCGGAACGGGTCTCCCGGCACATCCAATGCATGCTCTTCTCCACCCCGCCGAGGACGGGCGGGTAGTAGTCCTTGTAGACGTGGAGAACGGAGGGTCGTCTCATGGCGTTTCGCGCGAAGGGGGGCGCCTCCCTCTCGAACCTCCGCCTCGTCGTGAGCGGATCGCGGCCTTCCCCGAGGGACGCGGTCTCAGCATAGGCCAGCCGGGGCAATTGAAAAAGCGAAAACAGAGGGCGTCGGGAATCGGTTCTACAGTTGCCGTGTCGTCCCTGTGGCCCTGCAAGGCTCGCGTTGTCCTTAGGTCCCGTCCCCCCCAGGGCGCTGGCCTGGGCTTTGACATTTCGGCCCTTCAGGCTGGCGTTCGTCACGTGCTGGAGTTCGGACATGCAACTTCCTCCATGCGCTCGAAAAAGGGATGAAGTCCCGAGTGCGGCCGTGGTATGGTTTTGGGGTTAGCGCGCCCGGGTCGTGGGGGAACGGGAGACGATTGTCGAGCGAGGAGCGGGGATCGATGCCCAGACGGACCGGAGACGCGCGAGATCTGGGCGGCGCCGCTTTCACGCTCATCGAGCTCCTGATCGTGGTGGCCATCATCGCCATCCTCGCCGCCATCGCCGTGCCGAATTTCCTCGAAGCGCAAATCCGATCGAAAGTGAGCCGCGCGCACACCGATTTCCGTTCCATGGCCACGGCGCTCGAATCTTTCCGCGTCGATCACAACAACTACCCCCCCTTCATAAGCTGGGGCGCCAACTACATCATGGACATCGAGGATCCTCTCTGGTCGCTTGGCAGCATTCCGGCCGGCTATCCAAAGGCGACTCTCACCACGCCCGTCGCTTACATCGCCACGCCTATCTCCGACCCGTTCCTTCCCCACGGGAAGTACATCGACAGCGCCGGCAATTGGAACGTCCCCCTCCAGTATGGCACGGACCGCGAGGCAAAGGTCGCTTGGGTCCTCGAGAGCGTGGGGCCCGACGGCGATCCCAATCCGAACGCCCAGGGCTTGAGCCTCGACCGGCCGTACGCCGGCGGGGATGACGCCGCTTCCTTCATGATTCTGCTGGAAACCGTCGGGATGATGGAAACCAAGCGCCTTTTTGAGGTGGGCCAAGGAACGGCCGGCTATCCCGGCGCGTATGATGCTTCCAATGGGACCAAGAGCAACGGCGATATCGTCCGCATGAGCTACTAGCCTCGCGTCTTGGGCCCTTTCGTGAAACAATTCGACTTGCCCTGAGGTCCCGCCATGTCCGAGTTCCCCAAGCCCAGAAACGTCGAAAAGGCATACGCTCTTGCAGCCGAGACTTACGCCGCTTACGGCGTGGATACGGAGAAAGCCCTCGACCAGCTCGCGAAGATCCCGATCTCCCTTCATTGCTGGCAGGGGGACGACGTCGGCGGCTTCGAGTCCGGCGAAGGACTGAGCGGCGGGGGCATCCAGGCGACCGGAAACTACCCCGGCAAGGCGCGCAACGGCGACGAACTCCGCGCGGACCTGGACCAGGCCTATCGTCTGATTCCCGGCAAGCATCGTCTGAACCTCCACGCCATCTACGCCGAAACGGGCGGCAAACGAGTGGACCGAAACGAACTCGGTCCCGAGCATTTCGCGGCGTGGCTGGACTGGGCGCGGGAGCGAGGGATCGGCATCGACTTCAACCCCACCTTTTTCTCCCACCCGAAGGCGGAAAGCGGCTTCACGCTGGCGAGTTCCGATGAGGGCGTTCGCGCTTTCTGGATCGAGCACGGGATCGCCTGCCGCAAGATCGGCGAGCATTTCGGCCGCCGACTCGGGACCCCCTGTGTCACGAACGTCTGGGTCCCGGACGGATTCAAGGACATTCCCGTCGACCGCCGCGCGCCGCGTCTTCGGCTCAAAGACTCGTTGGACCGGATCTTCGCGGAGGAGATGGACCGCCGCCACAACCTCGATTCCGTGGAATCGAAACTCTTCGGCATCGGCTCGGAGAGTTGCGTCGTGGGCTCTCACGAATTCTACCTCGGCTACGCCGTGGCGAACAACGTGCTGCTCTGTCTCGACGCGGGACACTACCATCCCAC
>DATKZW010000335.1:0-8254 GCA_035527775.1 Sumerlaeia bacterium
AGTGCGACGCGGAGTATCACGGCGGCCACGGCGGGACTCGCGCCGCGCCCCTGCAACCCGTTCAGAATGAGTTCGTTCATCGTTCCGCTCATGAAGAATCCTCCTTTGCCGGTCCATCGATTCTGCCGAACGCGGGACCACTGCATTCAACACGCCCGCCCCCGCAAAGTCAACCCGACAGGGGCCGCATGAAAATGCCAATCGAACGAACGGGTACGGCCGCTTTTCGAAAGTCGAAGTGAGCCTCGCCGCGGGCGTCGGGCCCTATCGATCAGGACTCCGATAGGTTCTCCAGCATCTGGACGGCCGTATCGCGGAAATGGGGAACCGGGGTTGTATCGACGAGATTGCCCAGCAGAGCGACCGCCTGCCGTTGCATCCCCAGACGCAGGAACGAAGACACAATCCGCAGCCGAATGCCGTCTTCCAGCACCGGCCCGGGACCCAGGCTCAGCATGGCCGCACAGGCGCGCCACTGCTGCCACCAATCCTCCGTCACGCCGAAAAGGCCCGCCTTTTCCCACAAGATTCCCAAACGCAGAGGGGGAGTCGGATCGGATTCGAGCGCGCGGTCGAGGTAGTAGTGCGCCGCATTAGGCTGGCCGCACCGACCCAGGCTGAGGCCGACGTGGTAGAGAATGAACGGGTCGAGCGGCGACGGACTCGAGGTCCGGTGCAAGTGCAGCAGATTGCGCACGCCGACGCGCAGTTGCGGCGGATCGTTCGTCGGGTTCAACAGCGCGTCGCCCAGACCTCGCTCGATCAACTGCAGCTCGCGAAGGACGTTCCCGCACGACCGGCCGACGGCCACTTCGCTTAAGGCCGTTTCCAATCGCAGGGCCAGACCGGTCCGTTCCGGATAGAACCGGCTCGTCATGGCCTGGACCGTCTCGTACGCCTTGAGCGCTCGGTCCCACTCCTCCAATCTTTCGCGGTACTTCGCCTCGAACAGGCACAGGTAGAACTGCAACGGCTCCGTCTCGCTGTCGCTTTCATCTTGCGCGGGGAGGCCCCCTTGCGGGGGAACGCCTCCTTGGGGAGGAACGCGCTGGAATGCGCGCCGAGCTTCGGACAGGAGTTCGGGGAAATCGTCCGTATCCCCTTCGAGCAACGCGGACTTGACGCGCGCCAGCGACGCCAGGACGCGCAAGGGGCGATCGTCGCTCAGGGAGTCCCCGAGTCTGGGGGCAACCGCGGGATCGAAGAGCACATCATAGACGAAGAGGTGCGTTTGCGGGTCGTGCCGGTCGGCAGTGAGATAGAAGGTAAAGAGGTCGTGCAGGCCGAGCGGCGCCACGCCGTCGCAGTCCAGTATTCTCAAAACCGCGTCCCGCGCTTCGTCGAGGCGCTTGGCCGTGACCAGGGCCTGCAAGAGATCCGTTCGAACCCGCGCGGCGCTCGCCCCTTCCGCAGTCGCCGGCGGCGCCGGTGGGTCGGCGCCCGGCGCCTCCTCGACAATCTCCGCCCCAACGGCGGCGCCCGGCTCGGCCCGGGCGCCTCCTTCGGGCTCCAACTCGGGTTTCTTCTCGAGAAGCCGCAGCACATCGGCCACTTCGTCTTCCAGACCCGCCTCGACGAAGCGACTGCTCCCCGGCGGGTGCGATTCCTCGTCGTAGGGATCGTCGAGCAGATCGAGCGTCGCTTCCCGGACGAGGGCGGATGGCGCGTCCAGCCGCGCCATCCGCCGCAGCGCGCGCAGGCATTGGCGCGGTTCGCCGCGGCGCAAGGCCGCATGCGCCTCGGCGTACAGGGCGATGAGATCCGGGCGCCCCGAGTCGAGGATCGTCAGAGACAAACGCGGATCGACGGCCGTCCGGAAGGCGCCTCCCGCTCCCGCCTCGAGCATCCAACGCGCCGCGTCGAGATCGCCCGTCTCGAAGAAATGGATCTCGCCGCGCAGGGCGAGAATCTCGCGAGGATCGATCAGCGGGGGCTCCATGGCGCCCAGCCGATCGAGTTCGGCGAGCGCCCGGCGGGGCCGACCGTGCTCCAGCAGTCGGGCGACGTGGTGCAGATGCACGAGAGCGGCTTCCTCCGGGTCGCTGACGCGCGACTCCAGCTCCGCGTAAAGCTCCTCGGCCTCGCGCCATTTCCCGCGAGAGTAAAGACGCCGCGCCAAGAGCAAGTGGTCCGCCGGGGCAAGAAAGAGAAACTGGAAGTTCCGCCCGGGGACGTCCCCAATGGCAACTCCGCACTCTTCCACTGCGGCGGCCAGCACGTCCTTCCCCTCGCGCCGGCCAAGCGCCGTTGCGCTTAGGGAAAGGCCCGCCGCCGTCACGCGCCGCGCACGGCCCAGCCCCAAAGGGAAAACTCCCTCTTGCCGCTCCAGGCGCAGCCCCTTGTCCGATTCGAAGAACAGGCAACCCGACGCGTCGTCCAGCGCGGGGCGCTCGATCCGTTGCGCTTCGGCCAGCACACGCACCGACCGCATGGGAGCGTTGAACGCCAGAAGACGCATCTCCTCGCGATCGCGCACCGTGTAGAGGAGCTGATCCCCGCCCCGGTCCCACGCGATTTCGTCTTCACCCAGGAAGCAGTCGGCCAGGTCGAGCCGCGCGACACGGAAGGGTGTCCGGTCGCGCGGCGCCAGCCAAACCTGAAGCCGCCCTTTTTCGAGCGTGAGATAGGCGACTCCCCCGCCGTCCGGTTGCGCGCGCGGATGCCACTGATCGTAGGGGCGCGCGATGAAAGGGGAGACCTCGAGCGTCGTCATGTCCAGCGTAAAGAGATTCGAGCCGCTTGGCGACGCCGCTCCTGCCCGCCGATCTCCTCGCGCCGGCGAGGGGGCCTGTGTCTTGGAGACCTCAAGCGGGGACTGCGTGAGGCCTGGCGGCATAGGCGCAATCGTCGCAAGCGCCGAACCGTCCCCGCGGCAGGACACAAACAACAGCGTCTCGCCCCGCTCCAACCACTGAGGGGAATGATCCTTGGCCGGATGATGCGTCAGACGGCGAAGGCCCGCCCGATCGTCGCGCGGCGCCGATTCCGACTCCTCGGCTGGGTTCCTCCCCGATGCTGGAGACTCCCCCGTCGTCGGCGCCGGGGCGCTCTCGTCGGGCAAGATCGCCGGCCTCTCGGCGCCGCCGGCGGCGATCCGCCCCCCCCCGGCGCTCAGATCGATCAGCCAAATGTCCCACCCCTCGCCTTCGTCCAACGCCACCGCAAATTGGTCCGGATATCCGGGCCGCCAAGCGACGACCTCGCCCCTTGTCGACCCTTCGATGCGGAACGCTTCCTCGCGCGTCTTCGTCTCATGAACGTAAAGGGTCCCCTGCGCGTCGAGCGTTGCGAGGCGCCGCCCGTCCGGCGAGAACGCCAACGCCGCAATCTCCCCCCACGCCGGAAACGCCGCGAGGCCGAAGAAAGGAAGAAGAAGCAGAAGACGCATGGAGCAAGCGAACTCCCGATTATGAGGCAACCCGTACGCCTTGCGGCACAGCCGCCTCCGGCTGTGACCGCCATTCTCCCCGACGGGGTCGTCGCGATTGCCGGGATGGAAAGAAACCGCGCCGATCCTCTTGCACATCCCTGCGGGATGCCCGCGCTACGTTTCAGCCCGGAAGAGCGACTCGTACAGCTCCTCGTACGCGTCCAGCGCGAGGTCGGGCTTGAAGCGCTCCTCGGCGCGGGCGCGGCCGGCTTGGCCCATGCGGCGGGCTTTCTCCGGGTCCCGAAGGATCTCGACCGCGCGGGCGGCCATCTCTTCAACGTCCCCGACGGGGCACATGTAGCCCGTCTCGCCCTGCACCATCACCTCGGGCAGGCCGCCGCCGTTGGAGCAGACGACGGGGACCTCGCTCGCCATCGCCTCCAGGACCGCCAGCCCGAAGGATTCGTATTCGCTCGGGAAGAGGAGCAGGTCGCCGATGGCGAGGAACCCGGCGATGTCGTCTTGAAGGCCAAGGAAGTGGACGCGCTTGCCGACGCCGAGTTCATGGGAGAGGATATGGGCGGCGTCGCGGTCGGGGCCGTCGCCCACCATGAGGAGGACGGCCGGCGCCTCGTCCACGATGCGCCGGAAGACGCGCACCACGTCGGCCGTGCGCTTGACGGGCCGGAAGTTCGAAATATGCAGGACAACCTTCTCCTCCGGCCGCGCGAGGGAGGCCCGGAAGCAGCACGACTCCGCGCGGCGACGGAACTCCGCCGTGTCCACGAAATTGTGGATCACGCGAATCGACTTGCCCAAACCAAAAAGGCGACACGTCTCGCGCGAGAGCCAGTGCGAGACGGAAACCACGGCGTCCGAGCTGGTGAGCGCCATCTTGACCACCGGCGCGAACGCCGGATGGCTCCCCACGAGCGTGATGTCGGTGCCGTGGAGCGTGGTCACCAGCCTGACGTCGCTCTCCGGGCAGAGCTGCCGCGCCAACATCGCGCTCACCGCGTACGGGACGGCGTAGTGGGAATGGAGAATCTCGAGCCCCTCGTCGCGCACGATCTGAGCCATCTTGACCGAGCACGACAAGGTGTAGAGTTCGCTTTTGAGAACCGGATACTCCACCGATTCGATCTGGTGCAGATAGAGGTTTTCCTGATAGGCGGCCGGGTTGAGGCGGAAAGGCCGGTCGGTCGAGATGATATGGACCGAGTGCCCGCGCCGCGCCAAGTGGCGCCCGAGTTCCGTGGCGGCGGCGCCCGAGCCGCCGTAGGTGGGGTGACAGGCGATTCCGATGCGCATCGTGTGGTCGCTCCCCCCTCCGCGCGAGGATGGGCTGGTGAGCGGAGAGTCTGGAGTCCCGAGTCTGGAGGCGTTCCCTCCGCGCGGGGTGGGCTGGTGAGCGGGGAGTCTGGAGTCCGGAGTCTGGAGGCGTTCCCCCCGCGCGGGGATGGGCTGCCCGACTCTCGTGGCACAGCCGCCCTCGGCTGTGGCGTTCCCCCCGCAGCACGCCCCATCCTAGGCCCGCCCTTGGCGTCGGGTCAAGTCCCGAATGATCGGCCGAATGATCGGTCCGGGTGCATCCGGCTCGAGGCGCAGAATTTTCTTGCAAGTTGCGCGGCCAAGCGTGTTATTATGACTCGGCTTAACTGGGGCGGCAGATCGTCCATGCCTGCCTGTGCGTCGCACGCAGACAGGGCCGCGCCCGCGGACCGCAAGAGACGAAAGGAAACAGATTGTCCTCACTGCCCCTGGCGGCCTCTGCCTCGCCCCCGCGCGGAGGCGGATGCCGGAGGGGCGAAGCGAAGGCCCTCTCGTGAAACGTCGAGACCGCCCCTTCCCCAAGTTCCGTTGTGCCGAATGCAAGGAGCCAAGCTTATGATCGGTGACCTTTCCCATCCACGTTTCGGCCGTTCTCGGCCCCTGTTGCTCCGGGCCGCGCCCGTCCTTCTCGCCGCCGCGCTCTGCGTCATCTTTCCCGCGCGTCTGACGGCTCAAGACGATGACGTGATTACGGTCGAGAATTACCCGGATCTGGGGGCGGTGGACTTGACGGTGACGCCGCGCTACGACCTCTACGAGCCCTATAGTTTCATCGAGCAGTACCCCGAAGGGGTCGAGGAAATCCCACGGGAAGATTTCACGACCGATATCTCGATCCGGATCGCCAACATCGCCGGCGTATACGTTCGCCCCGAGAACGCCTACCTCAGCACCGCCGGCCCCAGCCACGCTCGCCTCTACCTGATTCCCGAGTCGGAGATGATCGAGGCCGACTGGTACGATCCCACCGGCTGGACATGGGGAGACGAAGCCAACATCCCGGGCCATGATCTGGCGCCACTTATGTATACAAGCGACGAGGACGATCCGTATCTTCTCTGGACCTTCGACTGGGACGATTACTCGATGCTCGCGTACACGAGACTCAATGCCAACCGGGTGATTCCCTCTTTGCGGGACGAGCAGACTTACACAACCACCTGGCGAATCACGCCCTGGAGCTACGACCTCTCCTGGTTCGACCAGAACATCGCTTACTACAGCTTTGTCTATGGCCGGTGGGTGCAGTACCCCGACAGCGAAGCTCCCTGGTGGATCTTTCCGATGTACAGAAACCCCATGTACGACCCCGACCGGGATGACGACATCTGGCAGCAGGTCCTTACCTACCCGCCCTATACGCCCCGCCATCCCACCTTGCCCGGCGTCTACTACCTGCTGGTCGTACTGGACATGTTCGACGTCGTCCCCGAATTCCCGAACGAGGACTTGGACACCTTGGAGAACAACACCTTCTTCTGGCGCCGGCCGATCTATTTCCAGGAGGCCATTGAGGCAAACATCCAGGTCACGACCTCCACCTATCAGATTCCCCCGCCCACGCCCACCACCAGGCCCTCTCCGACGCCAACTCCCTCGCCCACCCCCGCGGAAGAAGGCGAAGGGGGCGGCGGAGAGGAGGGCGCAGCCAGTTTGGACGGCCCGCCGTTCTCTCTCGCCAGCGATGTCGCCTTTGAAGACCAAGGGGCGGACTGGCTGAGCAGAGCCCGAAAGGAGCTCTCCCGGCCGCTCGACCCGGAAAAGGAGCTGTTCCCGGACTACATCGTCGTGCGCATCCGCCGATCGGCGGCCGCGCGCGCCCACGCCGAACGGCTGGTCTCTTCCCCGAGTCGCGACGCCTTGTGGACAAAGCGAAGTCAGTCCTCGGCGCTTTCCTCGTTCCCCCGCATTTTCACGGGCCTTCGCCCCTTCACAACGGGCATCCGCAAAGCCCAGGAAGCCGCGGAAACGCAACCGGCCGTCTCCGCCGTTCTGGCTCGCAACGGAGAGCTCGACGCGGCGCAGATCGCGTTGGCGACCCGGGCCATTGCGGCCGCGGCCGAGCCCCACGGTCCTCTGGGGCTCTTTCACGCGAAACTCGCGCCCGGCGTCGACCCCTTGGAGGCCTCGCGCGAACTAATCGAGCTCCCCGACGTCGTCTACGCCCATCCCGCCCCCGTTTGTCATCCCTACGCGGCGCCCAACGATCCCCTCTATTCCCGCGAGTGGGGCCTGCGGATGATCGAGGCGCCGTGGGCGTGGGACATCATCGGCAATGATTACCGCGGCCCTCAGCCGGGCGCCAGCCTGCGCGTGTGCGTGGTGGACACCGGCGTGCGGGTCACCCACTCCGAGCTGGCTGGAAGGATCGCCGATCCCATTGATATTTACCCCTACAACGGGGACGTCTACGCCGACGACGACCCGAACAATGACGATCCCGAAGGTCACGGCACCGCATGCGCCGGCATCATCGCCGCCATCCGCGACAACGCCAATCTCGTCTCCGGCATCGCTCCCGTGACCATCATCCCGGTGAGCACCGAGGCCGGAAAGAGAGGCCTATTGAATTACGAGGACGGCGTAATGTGGGGCGTGGACCGCGGCGCCCGCGTCATCAACCTGAGTCTGGGAGGATCCAGCTGGCCCTGGATGAGCGAATGGGACGCCGCCGAATACGCGAGGGATCACGAGGTGATCGTCTGCGCCGCCGCCGGAAACTCCGCTCTGCCTCCCGCGTGGCTTGGCCACACCTCCGACCCGTACCCGGAAGAGCAGCTCTTCTGGAGCTCGATCGGCAGCCCTGCGGTCATCCCGACCTACATCTGCGTGGGCGCCGTGGACCAGACGCGCCGGCGCGTGAGCGCCGACACGTGGTGGTGGGGAAGCGATTACGGACTCGAGTTGGACATTTGCGCACCCGGACAAGGGGGGAAATGGCCGACTTTCCCCTGGGTAAGCAACGGAGGCACTAGTTTGGCCTACTGGCCCTTCCCGGACCCTCCCGAATTGAAGGGCGATTCCATTGTGACCTTGGATTCCGCCAACAACGGCGCCTACACAAGAGAATTCAACGGCACCAGCGCCGCCACGCCGCACGTGGCCGGCGTCGCGGCGCTCATGCTGATCGCCAATCCCATGCTTACCGCGGATCAACTCACCACCATTCTGCTTCTTACCGCCACCGACCGCGTCGGGGACCAGCGCGAAGACACCCTCGGCTGGGACGCTTTCCACGGCTACGGCCTGGTCAACGCGCGGGCCGCCGTCGAGGCGGCGCGCGGCCGCGTGGAGTTCTTCGACATCATCAATTGGGGCACGCTGCCTCTGAAGATCTTCGGCATCAGCGCCCCCGAAGCCCCTTGGCTTTCCTTCTACCCCAAGCCGCCCTTCGAGATTCCCCTGGCCGGACGCCAGCAAGTCATGGTCATGAGGTCCCCCACGTTCGGGCCGGCGGTTCCGACCACCGTGACCCTCCAGGTGTATTCCAACGACGAGGGTCTCTACTGGGACGCCCGGAAGCGAAAACACGTCCCGAAGAACCCGCTTCCC
>DATKZW010000336.1:0-14266 GCA_035527775.1 Sumerlaeia bacterium
ACGTTCAATCCGGCAAAGGCGAGGTGATCACGCAGTACAACATGGTCGAAGTGGAGGAGGTGGGTCTGCTCAAGATCGATTTCCTCGGGCTGAAAAACCTGACGATCATCGAGGACTGCATCCGCCTCGTGGGGGAGAACCACGGCGTGGAGATCGACTGGGCCCAGATCGGTCTCGGGGATCGCATGACCTACGAACTGCTCCAGCGGGGCGACGGCTTCGGGGTCTTCCAGGTCGAGTCCTCCGGCATGCGCGAGATGCTCAAGCGGGCCGTCCCTTCCTGTTTCGAAGACATCGTGGCGCTGATCGCCCTTTACCGACCCGGCCCCATGCAGTTCATGGACTCGTTCATCAACCGCAAGCACGGCCGCGAGCCGATCGAGTACCTGCATCCAGCCATGGAGGCGATCCTCAGAGAGACGTACGGCCTGATGATCTACCAGGAGCAGGTGATGCGGGTGGCGAGCACGCTGGCCGGCTTCTCGCTGGGCCAGGCGGACGTGCTGCGCCGCGCCATGGGGAAGAAGAAACCGGACGAAATGCGCAAGATGCGCGAGGCCTTCGAGAAGGGATGCGCCGACAACGGCATTGACGCCGGGTTGGCGGACGAGATTTTCGACACGATTTCGAGGTTCGCCGAGTACGGGTTCAACAAGTCCCACTCCGCCGCTTACGCCGTGACCACCTATCGCACCGCCTACCTCAAGGCCCACTACCCGGCGGAGTTTATGGCCGCTCTCCTCACCAACGAGATCCGCGGGGGCGCCAGCGACAAGCTGGGCGTCTATATCGGCGTCGCGCGGGAGATGGGGCTTCGCGTCCTCCAGCCCGACGTCAATCTCTCGCAGGATTTCTTTTCCGTCGTCGACGGCCACATCCGCTTCGGTCTGGCCGCGATCAAGAACGTGGGGCATGGGCCGGTAAGCCATATCCTCGAGGTCCGAGAGAGAGGCGGGCCCTTCACTTCTTTTCAGGAGTTTTGCGAGCGGATCGACACGCGCCACGTCAGCTCGAGAGCCATCGAGTGTCTTATTGTGGCGGGCGCGTTTGACGCCCTTGGGGCGAGCCGGCCCCAGCTGCTCTCCGTCATGGCCGACGCCATCGAAATGGGCGCCAGCCGCCGGGAAATGCGGGAGTCCGGACAGACCTCGCTGTTCGACATCATGGGGTCGGATCAGGCGGGTTCGGACCTCAATTCGGTCCCCCTTCCCGACATTCCGGATTGGCCGGATCGCGAGAAACTCGAGCGCGAGAAGGAACTGGCCGGCATCTTCCTGTCCGGCCACCCCTTGGACCGCTACCGCGCCGACATCGAATCCTTCTCCAGCGCCACATCGGCGTCCCTCGCCGAGTCTGGCAACAACCAGTTGGTCTCGATGGTCGGCATCATCACCCAAGTGCGGGAGTTCGTCACCCGCAAAGGGGAGGCCATGGCGTCGGTGGAAATGGAGGACTTCGAGGGACGGTTCGAGGCCCTCTTTTTTCCGCGCACTTTCGACGAAATGCGCCCCGTTTTGCTCGCCGATTCCGTGATTTTCGTTGGCGGGCGTTTCAGCAAGCGCCCGGAGGACGAGACCGGCAAGATTCTGGTCAATCGCGCGAGCCGGATCGAAGACTTTCGGCGCTCCCAGACCAGGGCCGTCGAGATAGGGGTCCCCCTGGCCGCAGTGACCGAAACCCACCTGGAACGCATGCGGGCCCTGTTGCGTGGACACCGCGGGCAGGTCCCCGTGCGCGTGCGCCTGATCGGCGAGGACGGCGAAGAGGTCCTCGTCGAGACGGCGCCGCGCTTCAAGGTCAGCCTCTCCGACGTTTTCCTTAAAGAGTTCGGGAATCTGGACTTCGAGAAGTCCCTTCGCTTTGTCGGGGCCCCCCTCGGCCCGGGCGCCGGCCCCCTCCCGAGAACAGGAGCGGCTTTGACCCGGCTGCGCGCGTGAGCGGATCGGCGGTCGTGGCGACGAGGGCGGGCTCTGGCACGGCGTTGGATGCACGACATCGGTGTGGGTTTTTTATGCGGTGTTTTCCCAGAAGTTCTCGAACCTTTGGGAGGCACGGCGTTTTTCGCTACGTTTTCTCTTGAAGTTGCGCCCCGGTTCGGCGCTATAATGGCAGCTTAAGGGGCCACCCTTTCCTCAGGAGCGGGAGTGCATGGCGCGACAGGTACCTTCGAAACAGAAACGCACACGGCGGACTTCCCGACGTCATGGCCTGGAGAAAGGCAAACTGAAAGTCCTTCTGCCCGACACGCTCACGCCGGAGGCGTCGAAGGTTCTGCGCCAGGCGCTCCACGACGAGCCCATCGAGAAGGGCTTTCACTGGGTCCTCAAAGAGCTGTCGGAGGAAGCGCCCGTCCTCCATCTGACCGAGCAGTTTCTGACCCGTTACGAGGAGCAGATCGTGCGTTTGCGGGGCCACGCACTGGACGGCTACCTTTCGACTTTCCGCGTGGCTCTGGCCATGCGGTGCCTGGAGGTGTTGCACGGATTTCGCATGCAGTTCGCCGACAAGGGCGTTAATCCGCTTTTCCTCCAGACCTGGCTTTGGAAGAAGATGGTGGCGGAAATGGCGGGAATCACCCTTCCCCAGCTCGAGGAGAAGATTCGCAACTCCGGGCGCAAGGCGCCGGACTTCTTGAAGGAGCAGGTTGAGACGCTCTTGCCCCAGACCTGTCTGGCGCGGCGTTATCAGGCGTGACGGGGCCAGAAGGGGGGAGAGTTTTTTTCCGCCGTTTTGCGTCGATTCTTCTTGACAGACCTGGCGCCTTGAGAGAGGCTCCAGCCGTGAAGTTGTCTTTTCGTTCTTTGAAAAAGGTCTTTCTCGGGTCGAATTGCTGACATTGTTCGCTTGTGGCAGTTCTTGCGCGTTTTGGCGTTTCACCGTTCCCGCTCCCCGTTCTCGTTGTTGCGATTGTGCATTTTCTGACTCGTTTTCCCATAGGCAGCGACGACGGACAACCTCGAAGTGGGAACTTCGGGGTTTTCTCATTTTCACGGCGCCCTGTTCGACTCTTGTTCCATTTCCGGCTCCTGAAGGAGGCATCAGTCTGTGATCCAGCAGCGCTTCACAATCAAGCAGGCGTGCGACCGGACGGGTCTCGAGGAAAGCGAGATCCGGTTTTTCGAAAAGGTCTTTTCCCAATACCTCCGCTTCACAGAAATGGCCGAGGATTCCCGTCAGTTCTCCCCGGACCATATCGATATTCTTCTGCGCATCAAAGACTTGATCCACAAGCGGGGCTTCTCCATCGATGAAGTCAATCGAGAGTTGAGAATCGCGTTGGCCGGAAAAACGCCCCCAAGGGGCGACAACGGTCGGACCCAAGGCAAGTCTCTCACTCCCTACACCAAGCCGAGCAATCTCGCCCGCGTGCTCGCCGTCACGAGTGGCAAAGGAGGGGTGGGCAAGACGACGGTCGCCGTCAATCTGGCCGTCGCCCTCGTCCGGGCCGGCAAGAAAGTCGCCCTTTTGGACGCCGACCTCGGCCTGGCCAACTGTCACATCCTTCTGGGGATCAAACCGCGCTTCAATCTGCGCCATCTCATCGAGGATGGATTCAGCATCGAGGACCTGATTACGCGAACCGAAGACGGCGTTCTGCTGGTCAGCGGAGGGCAGGGGGTCCGGGAACTGGCCAACCTCTCCCAGGAACAGCGACGCACGGTGCTCCGTCAGCTCGATCGGCTCGAACGGAGCGTGGACATTCTCCTGGTTGACACCGGCGCGGGCATTTCGGAGAACGTCCTTCGCTTCGCGACCTTTGCCGACGAGGTCGTCGTCGTCGCCACCCCCAACATTTCATCAGCGGCCGACGCGTTCTCCATCATTAAGATCCTTCTCGAAATGTCCCCCAACAGCAAGATTGGGTTGCTGGCCAACGGTGTGCGCGACTGCTACCACGCCAAGAATGTTTTCAACCGGCTCAACTCCGCCTGCCAGCAATACGTAAAGTACGCTCTCGGCGACCTGGGCTACATCGTCGAGGACGGCTCCGCCCGGCTGGCCAACCAAAAGCGAGTGCCGCTCGTGCGCTTGTACCCCGATTGCGCGGCTTCCCAGTGTTTCCAGAAAGTCGTCTCCACGTTGCTGCACGAGCAGATCTTCCGCAATCAGCGCAAAGAGTCATCCTTTCAAGACTTGTTGGGCGCTTTGAGGCGCTCGATGGCAGGAGCAGCATGAGATTCTGGACACGACCACTTGACTTCTTCCCCGCCTCCATATTGTGCCTTCAGGGGGAAACTCGCCGGAGCCGGACTTCCTGTTGGTCCCTCTCTCCTTCCTCCGGCGCTCCTGTCCGGCGAGTTTCCCCCCGCCCTCCTCTGCGGGAGAAATCCAGTGAAGGGACTTGCTAAAATGCCTCCTCTCGAAGAGACCGCCATCATTGATCTGGTTGACTGCTCCTCGAGCTCGGAACGAGAAGCGGTCGCCGAGCATTCTTCCCACCAGTTGGGATTCTTCGGTCTCGTCGACGACCCTTTCTCCGACAGCGTCAACCCACAGTTCTTCTACCGGACCGACGCCCACGAGGCCGCCTTCGTCGCCATGAAACGCTGCATCGAGGACAACGTTTCCCTCGGCCTGACCACCGCTGTCAGCGGAACGGGCAAGACCCTCCTCACTCAGGTTCTTCTCCAGGACCTCGATCCCGAACGTTACCGGCCGGCTCTGGTGCTCGTCTACCCGAGAATGTCTCCCGCCGCGCTGCTGCGGGAAATCTGCACCGAACTGGGCGTCGAGATCGCCAGCAAGCGGCCCACCATGCACGAGCTCGTGGCCGCCATCCACCAGGAGATCATGGCTCTCTATCTCAAGGGGATCAAACTCGTTCTCATCATGGACGAAGTCCATTTCCTCACGGCCGCAAGCCTTCAGATGCTGCGGACGCTCAGCAACATCGAGATCCCACAGAGGAAACTCGTGACCATCCTGCTTTTCGGGGAAGACAGTTTCCTGAAAAAGCTCGGCGAGCCGACCTTCAGGTCGATCCTGAGCCGGATGTACACGCGCGTACGGCTGCGGCCCCTGACGGTTGAGGAGGTCGAGCAGTACGTGAAGTTTCGCCTTCTTCTGGTTAACGGCCGGCCCGGCGTTTTCCATGCCGAATGCTTCGGTTGGCTCCAGGAGAAGACGGAGGGCATTCCTCGGGAGATCAACCGCATCTGTCACAACGCCCTGCAACGCGCCGCCCTGGCCCGCAAGCCCACAATTACGCGGGCGTTGCTCGAGGAGGTCGAATAGCCCGCTTGCGGCCGAACCGCCGACGGGTCATTCAAATAAACTGGCAGCTGACGATAAATCCAAACAAAGGGCCCAACACCACCCCTTCTGCACGATTCGTATTGTCAGCTGCCAGCTTTTTTATCTTCCGCTTTCGTTCTTTTTGCAAGGAGTTTGAGCAATGGAGGGCGCTCAGCCGAAATGTCCCGCCAAACTGAGCAAGACGGCTCTCCGTCGCAATTGCCTGGCCTCGGAGAGACCGAAGGCGCGCTCTCGGATTCCCCCGGACGGGAACGCCGAAGGGATTGACGAGATCCTTTTCGGGCTGGATGCCGAGGCCGATCCCGTCGGGCAAGACGAGGCCCGTTGATGCGGGAGGACGCCACCGTGTTGAACAACCTGTGCACAACCTTTGCACTTTTGGTCCAGCGGTCGGGCAAAACCCCCGTCATTGGGCCATTCTCACGGTTGGCGGCACTGTCGCCGCGGGACAAGGATTCGGCGTTGCGCGTTGCGAGAAGACCCTTGCGGTCGGCGTGTATCTCTCATTTGTCAGCACTTAGGGAAACGTCGCGCAGATTCTACCAAGAGATGCAATCCGATTCCCGGGTAAGGCCTCCGTGCTCGGGCGTCAGCGACAGCGGAAACCCGAGTTTGCCACAGGACGGCGCGACGGGTGTGCACAGCTTGTGCATAACTCCCGCTTGTCGTCGCGGATAGCGCCGATTTCCCAGGGAAAACGGCGAATTTGCCGCCCTCCCGGGATCGCCCCCAAGGGGTTGCGGCAGGCCGGTTGCTCTCTTTTGCCTTTCGCGTGAGTCCCGCTTCTTCGTTCAGAAGCGAACGTAGGAATCCCACCGTTTCGGCAGGAGATCCAAACTCCCTTCGCACGACCCACGCCTGCCTGAGCGGAGATCGGCGCGGCTGTTTCCCGGTCCCTCCGAAGGCGTCTACTCGGGCGCGGCCCCCTCCTCGGACGTGTCGGAATCGGCGTCGCGATCTTCCTCGATCCGTACGACGCTGGTCAGGAGGTCGTTCTCCGCGAGCGAGATCAGGCGCACGCCTTGCGTGGCCCGGCCGATGACGCGCACGTCTTTGAGCGAAGCTCGGACCGTCATGCCGCTCTGGGTGATCATCATCAGCTCGTCCCGATCGATGACATCGAGAATGCCGATCACTTTGCCGTTGCGGGCCGTCGTCTTGATGTTGATGACGCCGATCCCGCCGCGACGGGTCAGACGGTAGTCTTCAATGGCGGAGCGTTTGCCGTGGCCCCGTTCGCAGACGGTCAGAATCGTCGTGCCGGGACGCGCGAGACACATGCCGACGACCTCGTCATCGTCGCGCAAGGTGACGCCCCGCACTCCTCCAACGTCTCGGCCCATGGGGCGGACCTCCGACTCGTGGAACCGGACGGCCATTCCGTTGCGCGTGCCGATGAAGACCTCGCTGTGCCCGTCGGACATCAACGCTTGGCACAGGCTGTCCCCTTCGGCCAGTTTCACGGCCTTGATGCCCGCCTTGCGCGGATTTGAATAGAGGGACAGCGTGTTCTTGATGACTTGGCCGCGGGTGGTGACGAAGATCAAGTAGTGGTTCTCGTCGAACTGGCGCACGGGCGCCATGGCCTCGATTTTCTCCCCGCTTTCGATCTGGAGGAGGTTGACGATCGGCCGTCCGCGCGTGGCGCGTCCCCCTTGGGGGAGTTCATAGATCTTCAGCCAGTACGCTTTGCCCCGATCCGTGAAGAACATCATATAGTCGTGGGTCGTGCCGACGAAGAGATGCTCGACCCAGTCCTCTTCCTTCATCGTGGCCCCTTGCACGCCCTTGCCGCCCCGCCGCTGGCTGCGGTAGAGGTCCGAGGGCGTGCGCTTGATGTAGCCCGAGTAGGTGATCGTGACGATCATGCGTTCCTCGGCGATCAGATCCTCGATCGTCAGGTCGGCCGAACTGTCGAGGATCTCGGTGCGGCGCGGGTCGGCGAACTTCCTCTTCACCTCTTCGAGCTCCTCGCCGATGATTTCGAGGACTCGGGCGGGGGTGTCGAGAATGAAGCGCAGATTCTTGATCAGCGCCTTCAGTTCCTTGTACTCCTCCTCGAGCTTCTCGCGTTCGAGACCCGTGAGGCGGCGCAACGGCATGTCGAGGATGGCGGTCGCCTGCGCCTCGCTCAGCTCGAAAGTCTCCATCAACTTCAGGCGCGCCCTCTCGACCGACTCGGCGCGACGGATTATCGCCACGACGTCGTCGATGTGGTTGACGGCGATGCGAAGACCTTCGACGATGTGGAGCCGCGCTTCGGCCTTTGCCAGGTCGAAGCGCGTGCGCCGTACGATCACCTCGCGGCGATGGTCCAGGAAGTGTTGCAGAATCTGTTTGAGGGAAAGGTAGCGGGGGCGGTTGTTGACGAGGGCGAGTTGGATCACGCCGTAGGTGGCTTGGAGTTGGGTTTGCTTGAAGAGCTGGTTGATGATGACTTCGGCGTTGTCGCCGCGGCGCAGTTCCATGACCACGCGCATGCCGTCGCGGTCGGACTCGTCGCGAATCTCCGAGATGCCGGTGAGTTTCTTGTCGCGCATCTGGGCCGCGATATCCTCGACGAGACGGGCCTTGTTGACCTGGTAGGGGAGTTCGGTGACAACGACGGCCTCGCGGTTCCCCTTGAGCTGCTCGGTCCGCACGCGAGCGCGGAGCACGAGACGCCCCCGACCGGTTCTGTACGCGTCAGCGATGCCGCTGCGGCCGTAAATGTATCCGCCGGTGGGGAAGTCCGGGCCGGGCAGCGCCTGCATCAGGTCCTCGAGAGCGGCGTCCGGCTTCTTGAGCAGAATCTGGAGCGCGTCGATCACCTCGCCGAGGTTGTGGGGTGGCATGTTGGTGGCCATTCCGACGGCTATCCCGGTCGCGCCGTTGACGAGAAGATCGGGAAAGGCGGCGGGCAGAACGGTGGGCTCGAGCTCCTTGTCGTCGTAGTTCGGCTCGAAGTCGACGGTGTCCTTGTCGATGTCCTCGAGAAGGAGTTCGCAGATCGGCGTCATGCGGGCCTCGGTGTACCGCATGGCCGCGGGGGCGTCGCCGTCGACGGAGCCGAAGTTCCCCTGGCCGTCGATCAGGATGGCGCGCATGGAGAAGTCCTGGCTCATGCGCACGAGGGCGTCGTAAATGGCCGCGTCGCCGTGGGGGTGGTACTTGCCCATCGTTTCGCCCACGATGCGGGCGCTTTTGAGATAGGGGCGGTTGTGGAGGAGGTTCAGGTCGCGCATGGCGTAGATGATGCGCCGATGGACCGGCTTGAGCCCGTCGCGCACGTCGGGCAGCGCGCGCCCCTTGATCACGCTCATGGCGTAATCGATGAAGGAGTTCTTCATCTCGTCCTCAATGGGCTGAGGAATGATCTGTTCTCGGTTCATCTCCTGCATGGCGCGACTCCTATCGAACAACCTCCATGAGGGTTTGACCCCTTGCCCCCCGCAGAGTGGCTATCACTCGGCTGCCGGGCGGACCCTTCCCGTCAGTTATCAGAAGAGCGTGGCCTGTTTCTGGCAGGTCCGAGGCGTTCCCGGTGACGATGTACCTTCCCAAGGATCCCTTGGTCTGGTATTCCGTGGGGTCGAGCTTCGCGAAGAAGAGAGGGAAGACGTAGGCTTCTTTCGAGCCGCAACAGAGCGCTATATGGTCAGAGGGGCCGGCCTCTGCCTCGGCCGCCGCGATGGCCTGCTTAAACCCGTACTGGAAGGAGTCGCGCGAGAGCAGACGGTAATCGCCGAAATAGGATCTCAGGAAGTGGACCGCGTTCAGACACAAAGCGACGGCGACGAGGGCGACGGCCGCCGAGCCGGCGTACCGCGCCTTCGAGAAGAGGAACGCGCAGAACGCAACGATGCCCGAGGCGGCGACGATCTCGAGAAAGGGAAACGCGCCGATGGCGCGCAACGAGTGCGGCATGTCCCCGAGCGTCAGGGCCGGCGGCACAATGCCAAGAAGATAGAACAAGGCCGGCGCGAGACGGCGCTTCTCACGTGTATGAAGAGCCACCCCGAGGCCAACGAGCGCGAACGGCAGCAGCACGACCAGCAACTGCCCGAAACCCGGAAGGAGGTGCCTGGGATTCGGGTCGCCGTTGAAGAACAGGAAACCCGGCGTCAGATGGCAGCAGTAATTGAGAGCGAACTGGAGAAACGGCCTGGAAGCGCTGAAGACCGAGATGTCGCGGAGCCGGGCGTTGCCCCCGCCCCAGAAAGAGGCGTGGTAAGCGGGCAATGCCAGCGCGAGAAAGACCGCCGCCGCCGCCAGCGCGTGCACCCGGGCCCGGCGATTCGACCTCAAGACAGCCCCGAGATCCTCTCGATACAAGAACAGAAGACACAGGACCATGACGGGCACAACGAGCTTGGCGACGGAATAGCTATGCAGTGAGAGGCCGAAGGCCAACCCGCACGGAACGCCGAATCTGCGGTCTTTCAAGGACCTCAGGAAAAGGAAGCATCCGAGAGTCGAAAACAGCGGGAGAAGAATCCCCCGGAACGCGATGCGGCTGAAGGACAGGCCCCAGGGAGAGCAAGCCACAAGGAAGGCCGCAAGGAAAGCCTCGCGCTTGCCGAGCCACTCGCGGACCAGCAAGAAGGTGGTCAAGACGACGCCCGCGCCGGCCAAGGCCGCCACGAGGCGCGTGGAGAAAACCGAGAGACCGAAAAGCGCCACGATCGGCACGGTCAGATAGGTGTAGAGCGCCTCAACGCGGTCGATGTTGTGATGGTTCATGAGGAGAGGCATCTTCTCGCCGTGGATGTTCCGGCCCGTCTTGAGGATGCTGAAGGCGTCGCAGCCGTTCGCCGCCTCGTCGCAGAACAACCCGTCGGGCAGGCTCTCCAGGTCGTAGACCCGCACGGCAAGCGCCAGGAGCACAAGGAGCGCCAGCGCGAACCAGCCCATCAGGGCTCTCTTCTTGGACGTCTTCATTGCTTCGCCGTCAACAGGAAAACCCCGCCGATCAAATCGAGGCGCCCTAGATGTCCAAGTTCCTCACCTCCGGCGCGTGTTTCTGGATGAAGGCGCGCCGTTCGACGACGTTCTCGCCCATCAGCGTCGTGAACATGAGGTCGGCGGCGACGGCGTCCTCGTGCGTGACCTGAAGGAGGGTGCGGCGGGCGGGATCCATCGTGGTTTCCCAAAGCTGCCCGGCGTTCATCTCGCCCAGACCCTTGTAACGCTGAATCGTGACGCCTTGCGAGCCGACGGCGCGCAGTTTCTCGGCCGCTTCGACGAGGGAGTGCGCTTGGGCTTGGGTCTGCTTCGAGCGGATCGTGTAAACGCAGTCGGGCCGGCCGATCTCGTGGAGGGGCGTGGCGGAGTAGTAACGGGTGTCGAAGCCCATCCGCTCCAAGGCCTCGAGTATCGTGCGCACCTGGGGACCTTCGGGGAACTCAATGAGGTCATGGGTCGGTTCGGCTTCTTCTTCCTCGCTGTCCTGCTCGACGGACTCGTCCTCAGCCAGATCCAGTTGCCTGCCCGCGACGTCCGCGCCGGCTCGGTCGAAATGCTCTTTCTCCCGTTCCGCGCGTTTCTCCGCCGCGATGGCGTCGAGCCGGATCATCTGTTCCGCGTATTCCTTGCCGCTGAAGGCGTAGATCGGTTCGTCCTCTCCGGGGATGTTGATTTGGTATCGCGGGAGGCGTCCTTTTTCACTGCGAAGCCCGATGAACTTCTGCAGGTCGATCCCTTTTCGCTGGAGAACGCGATCCAGAATCTGCAGCTCGAGGACCGCGTCGACGAACGCGCGCAGTTGCTTCTTGTCGAGGACCCTTGGCTGCGCCCCCTTCTCCTGCGCTCCGTTGGCGATCTCAAACTCGACGGCGTCGATCCCCAGGTTGAGGAGATAGCGATGCATCTCCTCTTCCTTGCTGATGTATTGGGAGACCTTGCCCTTCTTCACTTTGTAGAGCGGCGGCTGAGCGATGTAGATGTGTCCGCCATCGATGAGTTCCCCCATCTGGCGGTAGAAGAAGGTCAGGAGCAGCGTGCGGATGTGCGCGCCGTCGACGTCGGCGTCGGTCATGATGATGAGTTTGCTGTAGCGGAGTTTGGAGATGTTGAAGTGGTCTTTGCCGATGCCGGCGCCGATGGCCGTGATCATGGTGCGGATCTCGTTATTGCCCAGCATCCGGTCCAGACGGGCCCTCTCGACGTTGATGATCTTGCCGCGCAGGGGGAGGATGGCCTGAAAGTGCCGATCGCGGCCCTGTTTGGCGGAGCCGCCGGCCGAATCGCCCTCGACGATGTAGAGTTCGCAGTTCTCGGGATCCTTGTCCGAACAGTCGGCCAGCTTTCCGGGCAAAGCGCCGCCGTCCATGGCCGATTTGCGGACGATCTCGCGCGCTTTGCGCGCCGCCAGGCGCGCTTGGGCGGCGGTCACGATTTTGTCAACGATGCGGTGGGCGGCGCGGGGATTCTCTTCGAGGTACTCGCCGAGCGCCTCGCCCACGATCGACTCCGTGATGCCTTGAATCTCCATGTTGAGGAGTTTGCCTTTGTTCTGGCCCTCGAACTGGGGATTCATGACCTTCAGGCTCAGGATCGCGGTCAGTCCCTCGCGCATATCGTCGCCCGTCAGGGCGTCTCCCTTGAATTTCTTCAAGAGATCGTTCTTGCGGGCGTAAGTGTTGATCGTTCGAGTCAGCGCGGAGCGGAATCCGGAAACGTGCGTGCCCCCGTCGCGCGTATTGATGTTGTTGGCGAAGGCGAAGAGGTTCTCGACGTACGTGTCGTTGTACTGGATGACGACCTCGACCTCGATCTCCTCCTCGGCGTTCTCCTTGGGATTGGGGTAGGTGCGGCAGCGTTTGAAATGGATCGGGCTCGTATTGACGACTTGTTTGCCCCGGTTGAGATGCGCAACGAACTCGACGACCCCGCCCCGGAAGCAGAAGGTGTTGGATTTGGCCGTTTCGCTCCGTTCGTCGGTGATGGCGATGGTGACGCCGGCACTCAGGAAAGCCAGCTCGCGGAAACGGGTGGCCAACGTGTCGTAGTTGAAGTCCATGTTCGCGAAGATCTCGGGGTCGGGGCGAAAGCGCGTGCGCGAGCCCGTTTTCCGCGCGGGACCGATCTGCTCGAGGGGGGTGGCCGTGATGCCCCTCTCGTAGCGCTGACGCCAGGTCCCCCCGTCTTTCATCACCTCGACCTCAAGCCATTCGCTCAGGAAGTTCACGACCGATACGCCCACGCCGTGCAAGCCGCCGGAGAACTTGTAAGCGTCGTGGTCGAATTTCCCCCCGGCATGCAGCATGGTGTGGATGACCTCCACCGTGGACTTGCCTTTTTGGGTCGGATGGTCCTCGACCGGCATGCCGCGACCGTTGTCTTGAATCGTGATCGAGTTGTCGTAGTGGATCGTCACGTCGATCCGGTCGCAGTAACCCCCCATGGCTTCGTCAACCGAGTTGTCGACGACCTCATACACGAGATGATGAAGTCCCAAGGCGTCGGTGTTCGAGATGTACATGGCGGGGCGCTTGCGCACCGCCTCGCGTCCGTCGAGAACTTGGATGTTTTCGGCAGTGTAGCCCGTTTTCTTGGCCATGGTTTGCCTCCTCTACAGGCGGGCGGAATGGGGGGGCCAATCCGAAGGCAACGTACGCTGGGAATCTGCGGGCTGGTTCGGTGGAGGCCCGCAGAAGACGCAGGCGTCCGTGCAGCCAAACCATCGTACAACTCACGGGCGATTCCGTCAAGAAATAAGCGTCCCTGGAAAGGGGATTCTTCCGATCATATCCCGTTGATAATACAGGACTTATCGAATGGAGATCGATTTCGCCCGGCCCGCTCTTTCGACTTTCATTTTCCGTGTCAGGATTCCAGAGACAGGCCGGACGCAGACCCGCTCCGACCGCCACCCTGGATGGGTCAAAAAGGCACGATGAAAATACGAACATTGTGCGGGAAATGGTTGGCCGTCAACGCCTGAGGCACGGCTGCGTTCCTCCGACGTTTCACGCAGGCTGAGTCTGGGACCTGTCTGGGCAGGCAGAGGCGGAAATCCCCCGCGCCCAGAGCGGCTTGGCGGGGGCCTGCGCGCGGCGGACAAGAGCAACCAAGATGGAAAGAACGTTGGAAAGAAAGTTGTTGCAAGTGGCGCGAGAGGATTGCCAGGATGCCCGCGAGAAGGAAGGGGCTTTTCAGGCGAAATGCGCGGCAAACGCGTTTCGCGCAAGGGAAGGAGACAGAGCGATGGAGAAGATTCGTTGGGGAATTCTGGCGCCGGGGGCTATCGCCCACAGTTTCGCCAAAGCGCTGCGGGCATTGCCGGACGCCGGTCTGGTTGCCGTCGGATCGCGCAGCGCCGAGCGCGCCAAAGCGTTCGCCAAGGAGTACGGAATCGCCAGATGGTACGAGGGATACGAGGACTTCGCGAGCGACCCGGAGACGGAGATCGTTTACGTCGCTTCGCCACATCCTTTCCACAAGGAGCACGCGCTTCTGTGCCTGAAAGCGGGCAAGGCCGTGCTTTGCGAGAAGCCGTTCACAATGAACGAGGCGGAACTGCGCGAGTTGGTCGATTGCGCGCGCGCGAACGGGATTTTCCTCATGGAAGCAATGTGGACGCGCTTCCTGCCGGCTCTCTGCAAGGTGCGCGAGTGGCTTGCGGCGGGCGCCATCGGGGACGTCCATATCGTCTTCGCCGACTTCGGGTTCCGCGCGGGCTTCAACCCCAAATCGCGGCTCTTCGATCCTGACCTGGGCGGCGGCTCACTGCTGGACGTCGGGGTCTACGTCGTGTCTTTCGCCTCGATGGTCATGGGCGAGCGACCCGAACGCATCGCGTCGATGGCGGACATGGCCGAGACGGGCGTCGATGGCCGCGCGGGCATGATTCTCGGCTACCGCGGAGGGAAGATGGCCGTCCTGTCGAGCGCCGTTCAGACCTCCACGCCTCTCGAGGCATGGATCTGCGGGACCGAGGGGTCCATCCACGTCTGCTCGCCGTTCTGGCGCGCCACCCGAGCGGTCTTGAAGGTCGGCGGCGAGGAGCGGGAGGTTTTCGATCGACCCC
>DATKZW010000337.1:0-4243 GCA_035527775.1 Sumerlaeia bacterium
AAGCGAGCGCCCGCGGACGGTTCCGCGCGCATGGAGAGACAGCCCAATGACGTCCGATCCCGCTTCACACGATGAGGTCGCGAACCGCGATAAGGTCGCGAGAGAGGAGTTCGCCGAGGCCGCCGACGAGGAGGAGGCTTCGAGGGGGCTGCCCGGGTCATTGGACGATCTGGATCTCTATCGTGAGTTTGCCTTCGAGTGCGGCGAGCATCTGGAAACGATCGAGGATCACATTCTCAGGTTGGGAGATTCGCCGGACGACGTCGATCTGACCAACGAGATTCTGCGCCCCATTCATTCGGTGAAAGGGGGGGCCGGTTTTCTGTCTCTCACCGGCCTGAACCGGCTGGCCCACGACACGGAAACCCTCCTCGACCGGTTTCGGCAGAAGGAGATCCCCGTCACGAGCCGCGCGATCGAGGTCTGTCTTCGTTCGGTCGATGCGTTGAAGCGCCTGATCGCCAATCTCAGCCGCGTCTGCGAAGCGGCCGATCCCGCTTCGGCGTACAATGATATCGAGCCCGTCGTCTTCGGGCCCGTTCGTCGAGAGATCCGCGACCTCCTGGAGAATCCTGACGGGGTGGAACGCGCAGCGGGCGCCCAAGCGGCTCCTGAATTCGTTCCCCCTCGGGCAGTTGCGCCGCGGGCCGCGCCCCGACCGCCGAGGCTTGACGCGGACTTGGCGAACGAGGAATACGCCTCCAAGGGGCTGCCGGAAGTTTTGGACCCCGAAGACCTGGAGCTGCACCAACGCTTCGTCTTTCAGTCCAACGAGCACCTGGAAACAATCGAAGAGAAGATCCTCCGCCTCGAGAGCGCGCCGGATGACGAGGAGCTGATCGCCGAGATCTTCCGGGCCATTCACTCGATCAAGGGCGACTCCGGCTTCCTCCGGCTCAGAGGGATCGGTCGACTCGCGCACGACACGGAGACTCTTCTGGACCGATGCCGCAAGAAGACGATGCAGGCGTCGAGCCGGGTCGTGGAGATCTGCCTGCAATCGGTTGACGCGCTGAAGCGAATGATCGCCAACCTCGGCAGATTCGTCGAGTCGCCCGATCGCGATCCGGAAAAGGTGGATATCGTCGTTTTCGGTCCTATTCGTGAGAGCATCCGGAATCTCCTCGAAGACCCCGATCTGGCGGCTGTGGCCGACGAGAGGGAACCCAGCGGGAAGCCGGAGAAGCTGGGCGAGATTCTCGTCAGAGCGGGAGAACTGGCGCCCGAGCAGCTGGAGGAGGCCCTCGAGATCCAGAACGCCCCCCTTGGCGAGATCCTGGTCCAGACCGGAGCGGCGTCTCCCGACACGATCGCCAAAGCCTTGGACAAGCAGCGCCAGACCGCGGGAGACGGTCCTTCCGCGGGCGCTTCGGCGATTAAAGTCGGCACGGAAAAGATCGACCTGCTGGTCAATCTCGTGGGCGAGTTGGTGATTATCGAGGCGCAGGTTGCCCAAATGGCCCATCGTTCGGCCGCCGACAACGGTCCCGGCGATCCCCAGATCCTGGAGAAGAGCCTCTCTCAGCTCGACAAGATCACCAAGGAGCTCCAGGACCGGTCTATGGCCTTGCGGATGACGCCGATCAAACGGACCTTTCAGAGGATGACGCGTCTTGTGCGCGATTCGAGCGCGAAGACGGGCAAGAAAGTGAACTTGGTCATTTCGGGTGAAGACACCGAACTCGACAAGACCATCGTCGAGCAGATTGGGGACCCTCTGGTTCACATGCTTCGCAACTGTATGGACCACGGCATCGAGGACGCCGCGACGCGCGAAGCCAACGGCAAACCGGAAGTGGGAACCATCAATCTCGACGCCTTCTACCAGGGAGACCAGATCGTCATTCAAGTTAAGGACGATGGGCGGGGATTGGATCGCGCGCGCATCATCGAGAAGGCGGTGGAAAACGGCCTCCTCGAACCGGGCGCCGATCCCCCCGACGCGGAGGCGTTCAATCTGATTTTCGCGCCCGGGTTCTCCACGGCCAACGAGGTCACCGACATCTCGGGCCGGGGAGTGGGGATGGACGTCGTGCGGCGCAACGTCGAGAAGCTCCGCGGCAAAGTCGACGTCGACTCCGAGACAGGGAAAGGCACCACCGTCAGGATCAGTCTTCCGTTGACGTTGGCCATTATCGACGGAATGGTCGTGCGCGTGGGCGATGAGGAGTACATCATCCCCACGATGGCGATCCGCGAGGCGCTCCGCCCGCAACGGGACCAGATTGCCACTGTCGCCGAGCGCGGCGAGATGGTCAACGTGCGCGGCAAACTCATTCCCCTGGTCCGCATACACCGGCTATGGAATATCAAACCCAAAGTCACGGATCCCTGCGATTCGCTCGTCGTCATCGTCGAGAACAACGGCAAGGTCGGCTGCCTGATGGTCGATGAGCTGGTCGGTCGGCAGCAGATCGTGATTAAGAGCCTTGGCGAGCCTTTCAGCAACGTGCGGGGGATCGCTGGGGCCACAATCCTCGGCAACGGACGAGTCGGGTTGATTGTTGACGTGGGCGGCATCCTTGCCTCGGCCCTCCAGTGATGAAGGATAACCTGGTTCTACTGCTCGATACGGACAAGGTCCTGACCATCAAGAACGAAGCATGATGAATTCGAACCGAAGGGCTTTCGCTTCGAACGGTCTGAGCGGCAACGTCGAACTGTCTGACCGCGTCTATTACCGGTTCGTTGACCTGGTCTACCGGGAGGCCGGGATCTCTCTGGGCGACGCCAAGCGGGAACTGGTGCGCTCGCGCCTGCTCAAGCGGCTGCGCGCCCTCCATCTGTCCAGCTTCGATGAATACTACGAGCGCATCTCCAAACAGGACCCCGACGGGGAAGAGCTGGTGGCGATGCTCGACGCCATCTCCACCAACAAAACCGACTTCTTCCGCGAGAGCCAACATTTCCGCTTCATGGCCGAAACCGTGCTCCCCGCCCTGACCGGCCGGATCGCCAACGGGGGCCCGCGTCGCATCCGGATCTGGAGTGCGGGATGTTCGTCGGGCGAGGAGCCATACACACTCGCCATGGTGCTCCGTGAGAGCATCACTGCCGGCGCTGGGTGGGACGCAAAGATCCTGGCCACCGACATTTCGACGAAGGTCCTCCACGTCGCTTACGTCGGCCTTTACGAAGAATCCAAAGTCGCGCCCGTCCCCCCCAAGATGCGCTTCGCCAATTTCACGAAAGAGGAGACCGATCGAGGCGTGTTCTACCGGGTGAAACCGGAACTCAAAAAGATGGTGGCCTTCCGCCGCCTCAACCTGGCAAGCGAAACGTACCCGTTCACGGGAAAGTTCGACGTGATCTTCTGCCGCAACGTCATGATCTACTTCGATCGGCCCACCCAGGAGAGTTTGGTGAACCGGCTTCACCAATACTTGCATCCCGGGGGGTATCTCTTCATCGGGCACAGTGAAAGCCTGACTTGGCCGAAAGCTCTGTTCCGGTTCATACAGCCCACGATCTATTTGAAACCGAAGTGAGGGCGGCGTCTTTCTGAAGACGGGCATTCACGAACTATGGATCCAGAGCGCATTCGCGTCCTCATCGTCGACGATTCCGTTGTCGTGCGCGGCGTGCTAACGCGCGTTCTCTCCAAAGATCCGGAGATCGAGGTGGTCGGCGCGGCGGGCGATCCCTACGAGGCGCGCGAAAAAATCCTCTCCCTTCAACCCCATGTCGTGACTCTGGACATCGAAATGCCCAGAATGGACGGGTTGACGTTCCTGGACAAGCTCATGACCCATCATCCCCTTCCCGTGGTCATGTGCAGCAGCGTCACGCACGAGGGAGCGGGCTTGAGTCTGAAGGCGATGGAGCTGGGCGCCGTCGATGTGGTGGGAAAACCCTGCGGCACGGAAATCGAGGGGCTCCACGACGTCGCCATCGAGTTGGTGGACAAAGTCAAGGCGGCCGCCAAGGCGAAGGTCCGCCGCCGGCGCCTGCCCCCGCCCGACGCGACGGACGACAAGGGCCGGCCTCTCGGCGCGGCCGGCGCCGGACGCGGCGCGGAGTGCCAGAAAGCGGCTGTTCTGGAGGCGCCTCCCGAGCTGAAGCGCAACCAGCACAAGATCGTCGCCATCGGGGCTTCGACCGGCGGGACCGAAGCGTTGCGCGTTGTGCTCGAGTCCCTGCCGCGCGAGATTCCCGGCATCGTGATCGTCCAGCACATGCCCGAGCACTTCACCCTCGCCTTCGCCAACCGCCTGGATTCCCTCTGCGAGATTGAGGTCCGCGA
>DATKZW010000338.1:0-2174 GCA_035527775.1 Sumerlaeia bacterium
CTCGCGCCGATGTACGAGGCGCTGCGCATCTCAAAGGGACAACTCGAACTCATTACCGGCATCAGCGAAAGGCGATGGTGGACTCCGGGTTATCCCGTCTCCCGGGGAGCGATCGCGGCCGGCCGCAAGGCGCTGACGGCAGCCACTGTCCGGCCCGAAGACATCGGGATGCTGGTCTACGGCTCGGTCTGCCGCGAACACTTCGAGCCGGCCACCGCCTGCCGCGTGGCGGCGGGGCTCGGGATCGGCGGCCGCGCAACGGTCTACGACATTACCAACGCGTGCCTTGCCGCCGTGAACGGGCTCGTGGACATCGCCAATCGCATCGAGCTGGGCCAGATTCGCGCCGGCATGGTGGTTGCCTGCGAGACCGCGCGCGAGATCAACGAGGCCATGATCGACCGCATGCTCGAGAAGCCCGACATGGAAGTGTTCACCAAGAGCCTGGCCACCCTAACGGGCGGGTCGGGCGCCGTGGCCGTGATCGCAACCGACGGCTCCTTCTCCTCCCCCAAACGGCGCAAGTTGCTTGGCGGAGCGGCCCGCGCCGCGCCCGAGCATCACGACCTGTGCGTCTGGGGTCTCCAACCAAACGGGACGCAGCCGTCGGGCCGGAATGTGGCACAGCCGCCCCCGGCTGTGGCGGCCGCGCCGAGCCGCATGCGGACCTTCACGCCTTTCACGCGCACGGACTCCGCCGCGGTCCTGAAGCACGGCGTCGAACTCGGCGCGGCGACGTGGCGCGACTTCCTTGACACCATGCAGTGGCGGACCGAGGACGTGGACAAGATCATCTGCCACCAAGTGGGCTCCGGTCACCAGGAGACGATCCTCAAGTCGATCGGCGTTCCTGCGGAGAAAGACTTCCCCACTTACCCCTTCCTCGGCAACATCGGCACGGTCTCGCTCCCCCTCTCCGCCGCCATCGCGGAAGAGCGCGAATTCCTCCGGGCGGGCGATCGCGTCGCGTTCCTCGGGATCGGAAGCGGGCTGAATTGCCTGATGCTCGGCTTGGAATGGTAACGCGAATGCGGAATCCGGAACGCGGAATGTGGAACCCGGAACGCGGAATGGCCTCTGAATGATCCCCCGGTGGAAAGAAGGGTCCCCGATGCTCAAGCTCGGAAGAGACGAAAAGATGACGTCCAAGGAGCGCGTCCTGACGGCCTTCGCACACGAGGAGCCCGACCGCGTTCCGATCAATTACTTCGCCAACGCGGGAATCGACGCGCGGCTCAAGGCGCATTTCGGTCTCGAACCGGATGACTGGCAAGGACTCCGCGAGGCGCTCGGCCTGGATTTCCAGGGAGTGGGCGCGCCCTACGTCGGGCCGCGACTCCACGAGGACGTCCCGGGCCGCAGCGTCGATCCGCTTTGGGGCATTCGCACCGCCTGGGTCGAACACGGCAGCGGCGGGTATTGGGACTACTGCGATTTCCCTCTCAAAGACGCCGATGAAGAAACGATCAAGGCGTGGCCCATGCCGTCGCCCGATGACTTCGACTACAGCGGGGTCGAGGAAGAATGCAAACGGCGCGAGCGGTACTGCGTCCACGTCGGGGGCGCGGGTCTCGGCTGCATCATCAACACCGCCGGCTTCACGCGCGGCATGGAGCAGGTGCTGATCGATCTCCTGACGGACGATCCCGCGGGAATGCGCCTCATTGACCGCCGTTTTGAGATCGAACTCGAAGTCGCGCGCCGCACGATCGAGGCGGCCCGCGGAAGAATCGATTTCCTGTGGATGGGCGAGGACCTCGGCACCCATGACTCGCCGCTCATCAGCATGGACGTCTTTCGCAGACAGATCCGCCCCCGCCACCAGAAGCTCACCGACCTTGCGAAGGCCTACGATCTGCCGGTCATGATTCACACGTGCGGCTCGAGCAGCTGGGCGTACGAAGACTACATCGAGATCGGCGTCAACGTCGTCGACACCCTCCAGCCCGAGGCCAGGAACATGGGTCCCGCCTACCTGAAGAAAACGTTCGGCGGGCGCTTGGCCTTCCACGGGTGCATCAGCACGGCGGGGCCGGTCTCTTTCGGAACGCCGGAAGACGTGGTTGCGGACGTGCGCAAGACGCTCGAGATCATGATGCCGGGCGGCGGCTATTGCCTGGCGCCGACCCATTGCCTGCAAGACAATTCCCCCACGGAAAACGTCGTGGCCCTCT
>DATKZW010000339.1:0-4834 GCA_035527775.1 Sumerlaeia bacterium
GCCGCCAGGAAAAGATCTTTTCGGACGGAGGATGGTTCGAGAACCGATTTCTTATCAAAGGCAAGGATTTCGTCTGCACGGGCATCCGGTTCGAGGTCGACCGCGGCATGACCGCGTTCGTCGGTCACGGGGCTCGCTTGCGACGGTCTCCGGACGTTCCTGGCGGGAGATCGGGGGAGGCAACATCCCCCTAAGGAGTGGAACCATGAGAGGCGCATCTGCAAGACGAGACGGAGTGGCTTTGAGACCCTTGAGCATCGTGCTGATCGGTCTGTTTGTCGGATGGTCGATTGCGGTCTTCCCGGCGCAAGCGCAACCGGGCGGCTTTTCCTTCGGCGGCGATCTCGGCGAGGATTTCGACCTGAAGGTCAACGACAAGGACGGCACGCTCGAGTGGGAGATGAACGAGAAGGGGGAGTTTGACAAGTTGATCGCCAAGAAAGACGTGCGCCTGAAATCGGACAAGCTCAACATGGAATGCGACGTTCTCACCTATAGCGTGGGGCAGGAACACATCACGGCCTTCGGTCAACCGGTGAAACTCCGACAAGCCGACGTGGTTGGCACGTGCAAGAACTTCGTGTACGACCTCAAGGACGGAAGGATGGTCCTGACGGGCAGTCCCGTGGTCGAACAGAAGATAAAGGGCGGCAAGTCCATAGGAAAGTCGTACGGGGAGAAAATCACGATTGTCCAGAAGGAGAACGGCGGCACGAAGGTCATGGTCGATCCCGGGACGCATGGAGCGGGCCTGCAGCACACCTCCAACGCATCGAAGCCGGACGCTTCAAAGGCCGAGAAGGGCCCCCGGGCGCCCAACGCCGGCACACAACCGGCCGTCATCGAAGTTGAACCCGGAGGCTCGGGCGAGAAAGAGCCCCGGGAGAAACCGAAAACCGGTCCCATCCCCATCGACCGCAAGAAGCTGGACAAGATCCCCGAGGTGAACCTGGAGGAGGAGTAGGCCGCGACCCGGCGCCGCGCCCAGCGACGCCGGAGCGGGCTGAGGAAGCCCTCCAAAGCGACAGAATCCCAGACGGGACAAGACGGAATGAAAATACTGGTCACCGGCGCCGCCGGGTTCGTGGGCTCCCACCTCGCCGAGCGGCTGTCCGAACGGGCTCACGACGTCGTGGGCCTGGACTGCTTCAGCGACTACTACCCGCGCGTGTTGAAGGAACTGAACGCGCGCGAAGTCTCCGAAAAAGGGGCGCCCGTCCTCGAGCTGGACCTGGCGGCGGACGATCTGGGTCCCGCCCTGGACGGGGTCGAGGTCGTTTACCATCTCGCCGCCCAGCCCGGCATCTCCGCCACCACCCCTTTCCGAGATTACATCCGCAACAACATCGACGCCACCTTCCGTCTCCTCGAAGCGGCCAAGAACCTGCCGACCCTCCGCTGCTTCATCAACGTCTCGACCTCCTCGGTCTACGGCGCCCACGCCACCGATTCCGAGGAGACGGCGCCAAAGCCCACCTCCTACTACGGCGTGACCAAGCTGGCCGCCGAGCAACTCGTCCTCTCCTATTCCCGCGAGCAGGGATTCCCCGCCACGTCGTTGCGGCTTTTCTCCGTTTATGGAGAGCGCGAGCGCCCCGAGAAGCTCTACCCGAAACTCATCCGAGCCATTCTCGAGAAAAGGGAGTTCCCCCTTTACAAAGGGAGCGAGACGCATTCGCGCAGCTTCACCTACATCGGCGACATCATCGCCGGCTTCATCTCGGTTCTCGAGAATCTGGACGACTGTCTGGGCGAGATCTTCAACATCGGGTCGGACATCGAGATCACGACCGGCGAAGGCATCCGGATCGTCGAGGAGATCATGGGCGAGAAGGCGAAGCGGAAGATCGTGCCGAAGAGGCCCGGCGACCAATTGCGCACCCACGCCAACATCGACAAGGCGCGCCGGATCCTGGGATACTCCCCCAAAGTGGCCCCCGAGGAAGGCCTTCGGGCCGAGGTCGAGTGGTACCGCGAAAAGGTTTTCAACAAGATCCAGTATTGAGGCGGCCCGTCAATCCAGCTCGCGGGCGTAAAGATCGGCCGGATCCTGAGCCTCGGCAATCGTGCGATAAGAGCCGTCCAAGGCGATCAGAACCTCGGCGCACATGGGCCGCGAGTTGTAACCCTTGCTGCTCATGGCGATGCCGTAAGCGCCCGCGCCCAAGACGGCAACCAGGTCCCCTCGCGCCGCCTCGGGCAGATCCACCGTGTCGATCTCCTCGGGATTCCCTTCGCGAGTCGTGAACACGTCGCCGCTTTCGCAGCAAAGGCCCACGACTGCGTAAGGCCGAAAAGGCGGCGTTTCCTTGCCGATGAGACGGATCGGGTGTTTCGCGCCGTAAATCATAGGTCGCAGCAATTCCGTCATCGAGGCGTCGATCTTTAGGAAATGATACCCCTCGCGTCCCGTGTCGACCGCGTCGACGACGCGGGCCACGAGGATGCACGAATTGGCGGCCAGGTACGTGCCCGGCTCGATTTCCAGATGCAGGCGCCGACCCGTTTCGCGGGCAAAATCCCCAAAGGCTTTCTTCACCGGCGCGAAGGCGCTCTGCAAGTCGATCGACTTCTCCGGATTCATCCGATCGATCTTGTAGCCCCCGCCAAGGTTGACGACCTCGACGTCCGGCAGGTGGCGCGCGATGGCCAGCGTCATCTCCGCCGCCCGCTGCCACACGCGCCAGTCGCTCCCCGAGCCGACGTGCGTGTGCAGGCGCGAGATCCTCAAGCCCGCCTCCCGCGCGATCTCCTTGGCTTCGCCCAGGCGCTCGTGCCAGATGCCGAACGACGCGGCGGGGCCGCCCGTGTTGGTCCGGTTGTTGTGCCCCGAGCCGAGGCCGGGATTGACCCGAATGCCGAAGGGCCGGGCGCCGCGCGGAAAGACCCGGGCGTGGACCCGCAACTGCTCGAGCGAGGAGGCATTCACAAGGACGCCTCTCTCGACGATCTCCCTCAAGCGGTCGGGCGGCTGGACCTCCTGGCTGGTCAGTTGAATCTTCTCCGGTGCGATCCCCGCCGCGAGGGCGCGCAGAACTTCGTAGTAGGACGACGCGTCGATATGGATCCCCATGTCGTCGAAAATCCGCAGGATCGCGCGGTGCGAATTCGCCTTCATGGCGTAGCGCACGGTCAGGCCGAAAGCGTTCGGGGCCTCGAGCGCCTCTCGGCCGGTGCGGCGGTAGGAGGCTTCGTCGTGAACGAAAAGGGGCGTGCCAGTGACGTCGGCGATCTCGCGGATCCGGGCGTCGTTCGAGAAAGGAAGGGGATATTGTGAGCCAGAGGAATCGCTCATGGTTCCGCGTCGGTTCCCGGCGGATTCGCAACGCGCCGGCTTATGCCGATCGTCGGGGGCGTGGCCGCACGCAAAGAGGCCATATCCTTGCCGATCCGGAAGCGGTTCTCAAGAGAAAAGGTCGGGGGCATGGATGTTGACTTTGTCCTCGGGCGAGGTGACGATGTTGTCGTCGGACGGAATCCGTCGCGTTGTGGCGATCTGTTCGATGCTCCGGATCCGTCTCGGCCACAGCTCACCCTAGATTCGCGGAGGGTTCGAGAAATGAGAAAGCTTGCCCAGGGGTTCACCCTGATTGAACTGCTCATCGTGGTGGCGATCATCGCGATCTTGGCCGCCATCGCCGTCCCCAATTTCCTCGAAGCGCAGACGCGATCCAAAGTCTCGCGCGTCCAGTCGGACTTCCGAGCCATCGCCGTGGCCTTGGAATCCTACATGACCGACAACGGCAACTTCCCCATCGGCCGCATGGGAAAAGAGGGAGAGATCCGACATGGAAACGACGAATCGTACTACAATCTCGTCGATCTCACCACGCCCATCGCCTACATCACGAGTGCGGCTTTTCTGGATCCCTTTACGCCTTCCGACGTGACGGTGAAGGGAAGTTTCACCTACTTCAACTACGCCGGGCTGTGGGGTCTAGCTTCCAATGTCCAAGCCGATATCGCAATGGCTTTCGGCTGGCCGCCCCCGAGGATATGGGCGATCACGAGTTACGGACCGGCCCGGATATGGCAGGCAGCCGAGTGGTTTCCCATCGACCTCAAACTCAACCGCCATTCCGGTCCGAACGAAGGCTACAATCTGATCTACGATCCCACCAACGGGACCAAGAGCCTCGGGTCGCTCGCCCGTTTCGGCGGCGAAGCGGCGGTGACCGTCATGGGACAGTAGGAACGCGCCGCTGGGACGCCGCGCCGAGGCAATCACCCAAGGAATCCGCTCCCATGCGAAGGACTCGGACATTGGCGGCGTGCATCGCCGCAGGTGTCTCTTGCGCGGCCCCGGTCCGCGCTGACGATGTCCCCTTGCCCCCAACCGCCCAACCCGAAGCGTCCATCGTCGAGATCTACCGCGACGAGGGGCTGTTCTTCGAGGGGCCCGTGTGGGCGCCCGCGAGCGGGAAACTCTTCTTCACCGCCTTCGGGAAAGACAATCAGCAAATCCTGCGACTCGACCGGCCCGGAACGGCCACCGTCTGGCTCGACCGCACACAGGGCGTCAACGGCATGTTCCTGTCCCGCGACGGAAAGATCCTCGGCGCCCAGGCTTACGGTCACCGCGTAATGCAGTACGCCGTCGGGCCGGACGGCCCGGTCGAAGAAGAGGTCCTCGCTGAGAATCCTGCCTGGAATCAGCCGAACGACGTTTGCCAGAGTCCTTCGGGAGACATCTACTTCACCGACCCCGATTTCAAGGAGCGCAAGAACAGCGCGGTCTATCATTTGCGGGCCAAGGCCGTCGCGCCCCGGGGCGGGGCATTCGCGCCTCGGGGCGGGGCGTTCGCGGCCCGGAGAATCATCAGCGATATGCCCG